>NZ_JBHWBS010000012.1:20884-41542 GCF_042735655.1 Streptomyces sp. NPDC059567
ACCTTCCCGGCGGGCCCGGGCTTGGGGGGGTTGTGTTACTTGTGTTGTTTCGTCCCCCCCCCCCCCCCCCCTGGGCCCCTGTGTTGTTGGCCCCCGGGGGGCCGGGGGCGTGCGCGGTGCGTCAGTCCTTCTCCTCGGGCGTCTTCGCCTTCGGGACCGCCCGCTTGGGCTTGCCCGAGGCCGCCATGCCAGCCGCCGTCGGCATGAAGTCGGCGAGCAGGTCGTGCGTCTCGCGGACCAGGGGGCGCAGCAGCCGGAAGCGGGAGAGCGAGATCGCCCGGGCCGTCACCGGTGCGAGCCGCTCGACCAGACGGCGGCTGTTGGCGCAGCCCTCGGAGCGGTCGTACACCCAGAACAGCACCAGGCCCATCTGCTGGAGCCAGAGCAACTGCGGGAGAGGTTCGGCCAGTTCGGGGTCGACCTTCACCGAGGCGCCGGAGATGACCCTCCGGTGCACCTCGATGGCCGCCTCGCGCGGGCCCTCCGACTCGGGGGAGAAGGGGCTCAGCGGGCTGTCCGGATCGGCGGCGTTCTTGAAGAACTGGGCCGCGAACTCGTGGTACGGCTCGGCGATGTCGAGCCAGCCGAGGAGAACCCCGCGGATGCGGACCGTGAGGTCCTTCTCGTCGCCGTCGAGGATTTCCTCGACGGCGGCCTGGTGCTCCTCGGCGATCCGGTCGTAGAAGCCCTGGACGAGGTGTTCCTTGGAGGCGAAGTAGTAGTACGCGTTGCCGACGGAGACCCCGGCCTCCTGGGCGATGGCCCGCATCGTCGTCTTGTCGTAACCGCGCTCCTTGAAGAGCCGGAGCGCGGTTTCGAGGATGAGCGTGCGGGTCTGTTCGCTCTTCGCGGCCTTCGCCGGGGCCTTGGCCCCTGCGGCGGGCTCGGCGGGCTCGGCGGGCTGCACTTCCTTCGCGTCCTTCACAGTGTCCGAGCCTAGCCGGGCGCGACGGGGACTTCGCAGCCCCCGTCCTCGCACGACGGCCCCTTGATCGCCTCGCGCCACTTGGCGGCGGCGAGGACGGTCGCCCGGGCGAAGGGCTGCCCGGTCGGGGTGGCCAGCCAGTGGGCCTTGGGCCGGTGGTCGGCCAGGGCCCAGAGGCAGACGATCCAGGCGGAGGCGGCGCGGTAGATCTGCCCCCGGTCCCCGATCACGGTGATCTCCTTCAGGGTGGAGTCGTGGTCGAGGCCGGGGAAGCGGTGCCTGGCCTCCTGGGAGGCGGCCGGGACGAGGTCGAGCGGGACGAGCTGCCGCTGCCGCAGCAGCCAGTGCCGCAGATGGACACAGAGCGAGCAGTCGGCGTCGTACAGCACGGTGAGGCGTTGTACGGGGGTGACGGGCGGCCGGCTCATCCGTCTCTCCTCAGGATCCGGTGACGGGCGGGGCCCAGGGGCCCTTGCCGGGGCCGGTCCAGCCCTGCGGGGGCACCGGCGGGACCTGCTCGCGCTCCATCACGCCCCGGCGGCGGATCTTGTTGAGGACGTAGACGTTGCCGAGGTGCATCACGCCGAGGACGAGGAGGACCACGCCGAGCTTGACCGAGAGGGCCTCGAAGAGGGACCGGGCGTCGGCCACGGCATCGTCCTGGCTGAGGTAGAGCGCGACGAAGCCGAAGTTGACGAGGTAGAACCCGACCACCAGGAGGTGGTTCACGGCTTCGGCGAGCTTCTCGTTCCCGTGCAGGACGTCTGCCAGGAAGATCCTTCCGTTGCGGCTGAGGGTGCGGGCGACCCAGATGGTCAGAGCCACGCTGATCAGCAGATAGACGATGTACGCGACGACAGTGAGGTCCATGCCCCACGCTCCCTTGAACGCGTTCAAAAGCTGGCGGTCATGACTGTAGACCTTCGTTTGAACATGTTCAACAGGGGGTCGGGAAGGGCGGGGAAATCCCTAGGCGGCAGGGGAGTCGGACGCTTAGAGTGACGGCTGATGCTCTCTTACGACGTGGCCGGTGAAGGCCCCTCCACAGTTGTCCTGCTCCACTCCGGCGTCTGCGACCGGAGGATGTGGGACGCGCAGTTCGCGGCGCTGGCCGCCGCCGGCCACCGCGTCGTGCGCTGCGACCTCCGCGGCTTCGGCGAGACCCCGGTCGACCGCTCGTTCACCCACTGCGACGACGTCGTGGAACTCCTCGACGCCCTCGGCGTCGACCGGGCCGCACTCGTCGGCTCCTCCTTCGGCGGCGAGGTCGCCCTGGAGACCGCCGTCCGCCACTCCGGCCGTGTCTCCGCGCTCGCGCTGCTCTGCTCCGGCATCCCCGACTTCGACCCGAGCGACGAACTGCGCGCCTGGGGGCGGCGCGAGGACGAGCTGCTCGAAGCGGGCGACGTGGACGGCGCGGTCGCGCTCAACGTCGACACCTGGCTCGGCCCGGAGGCCGACGACGAGGCGCGCGAGCGCGTACGGGTGATGCAGCGCCGCGCCTTCGACGTACAGCTCGCCGCCCCCGAGGAGTTCGACCGGGTCGACGCCGGGGTGGCGTCGGCGGAGCTGACCGGGATCGACGTGCCGTCCCTGGTCGTCTCCGGGGCCCACGACCTGCCCGACTTCCGGGAGATGTCGACCCGCCTCGCGGCGCTGCTGCCCGGCGCCCGTCACGTCGAACTGGAGTGGGCGGCCCACCTTCCCGCCCTGGAGCGCCCCGAGGAGACGAGCGCGCTGCTCGCCGACTTCCTGGCGGAGGTCAGAGCCCCCGGCGTATCCGTGAAGTGACCGTGCGGTCGGTGATCCCCGCGTCGGCGGCGAGCAGGAACGCCCTCGAGAGGATCACCGACAGCATCCCGCCGTCCTCCTCGTACGGCAGGAACACCTTCTCCGGGGCCTGCGGCGAGCGGTCCGGCTCGATGTACAGAGGGGCGTCCTCCGGCTCCATCAGGACGTGGCCCGAGCCCAGATGGATCCGGTACGCGCGCAGCTCGCCGCGGACCCGCAGGAACCGCTCCGTCAGCTCCGTCCGGTCCGCGATCCCGGTGCGCGGCAGCAGCCGGGCCAGCGTCTCCCGGCGAATCCGGGCCGAAGCGGTCAGCTCGCCGAACGACCAGCTCTCCCAGTACCCGTCGTACGCCCGCTCCTCGCCGCGGTCCCGCCACTCCGGGTCCGCGCCGATGGACGCCACCCCCACGAACAGGTCGACGTCCCGCAGCGCCTCCGACAGCACGAGCGCCGGTACGTCGGCCAAGGAGACCCGCTCCCAGACGCCCCGCGCCCCGGCCGAGGCCGCGCGGCGCTCGAAGCGGACCTGGCCGGTGGAGCAGAGCACGGCGACCCCGCCGGCGGAGGTGCCCGCGTCGACCAGCCCGACGAAGAACCGGGCTCGCCAGAACACCCCCTCGCCGACCGGCGTGTCACCGGGGCGCGGCAGGTCCCGCACCATCTCGGAGGAGGCGCCGTCCCCGAAGTACCCCAGGTGGTCACCGGTCCAGCCACGCTCGGTCATCAGCGCGCGCGCCTGGCCGTAGCGCAGGATGTGCCCGGCGAAACGGTTGGAGTAGGAACCGGTCGCCACCTCGGCCGGGGCGAGCGGATAGACCTCGCGGAAGACCTGCTTGAACGGTTGGCGCAGCTCCCGCTCCGTCAGCTCGGCCCGCCACTCGGCCACTTCCTCGGCCTCGGTCCGGACCGGATGCCACAGCCGCAGCCGGGACCCGGGGGAGACAGGGATCGCGGTGCCGTCCGCACCGGCCAGCGCCCAGCCGCCGCCGGTCCGCTCCGGCACCCCGGCCGTCCATCGCTCGTCGGCGTCCGGGGAGACCTCCCACAGCAGCGCGCGGGCGGCGGAGCCGGTCACGGGGTGGTCGATGTAGTAGCGCTCCCAGTCCTCCGCCGGCCAGGTCGTGCCCGCCGCCAGATGCTCCTCCAGCCGGGCCCGCTCCACGGCCAGCAGGGTCCGGAGCTCCTTCAACGCGGCGCGGAGCGGCGCCAGTCGCTCGCCGTACCCCTCCCGGGCCGCCTTCGGCGCCGACTTCAGCACCCTGCCCTGGGGGCCACGGAACGACAGCGAGGCCACGCCGGGCTCCTGCACGGAGAGCACCGCCGTGTACTCCCCGAGCGCCTCCTCCCGCATCCCCCGGCCGTCGAGCCCGTGAGCCGGCACCCCGCGCTCACGCAGCATCCCGGGCGTGAGCCCGGACCGCGCGGCCACGGTCTCCAGGGCCTTCGTGATGGCTTTCGCGACCGCCCTGTTGCGCACCTTGCCCTTGAGCCGTCCGAGCCACTGGACGGCGTCGGCGGCCCGTTCTCCCACGCAGGCGCCGAGGACGGCGACACCGGCCGAGGCGAGCTTGGCACTGCGGCAGATCCCGCCCGAACCGCCCGTGCCCGTACCAGCGTTCAGCACCACGGCTCCGACGGTGGGCACCACCCAGGGTCCGGTCAGGCCGGACGCCGCCCACAGAGCCCCGCGCAGGACCGCCTCGTTGCGCTCGCCGACCAGGCCCGGCTCGCGGTGGACGCCCATGGGATGGGCCGCGACCACCGCGTGCTCGACCTGCTCCGCGACCCCGTCGAGCAGCGCCCGCACCAGCTCGTCGCCGCGCTCCACCTCCATGAGCAGCTCCCCGGCGGCCTTCTGCCACTTCCGTGTCGGCCGGGAGGTCTTGAGCGCCGCGCAGTGTTCCAGGAACGCCCGCACGCCGGCCGCCGCGAGCAACTCCTCGTGCTCGGCCCGCATCCGCGGCCCATAGGCGTCCTCGTCGTTCAGAAGCGCCGACGGCAGCCCGGTGGCGTCGGGCACCTCGGGGCCGATCAGCCGGTCCAGAGCCTCCCGTATCGCGGCGTTCTCCGAACCCTCCGCCTGATCGCCCCAGGCCGACAGGGAGGCCTTGCGGGCGGCCCGCATGAGGGCCCGGTCGCACCCGCCCACCTCGACGACGGCGGCCAACGGGAGCCGCATCAGCGGACCGTACTCCTGGAGCAGCTGCATCGGATCGACCATGGCCATCACACCCACGAGCCGTTCCAGCAGCTCCTCCGCCTGGGACGCCGACCACCCGAGCGGCCGCCCGGCCAGCCAGGACACGCTCCAGTCGGTGACCCGGTCCGCACCGCCCCGGCACTGGTTCCGGTGAATCCACAGGGCGGCCCGGCGCAGCTCGTCGGGCGACAGCCCCTGCAGCAGCTCCTGGACAGCGGCGCCCCCCTGGGTCCGCTGCCGCACCCCCGCCTCGTACAGCCTGACTTCCAGACTCGTCGTCCCCACCATGCCCGTGACGGTACGGGGCGCCACTGACACCCGGAACGGCGGGGACGGCCCCGGACGGCGCGCCGCGGGCCCCGCCCCTCAGCCGAACTTCCGCACCCCCGGGACCAGCGCCGTCCCCAGGCAGCAGCCACCGACCACCACCGCGGCGGCGATCAGCGGGACCTCAGGGCCCCAGGCGGAGGCGGCGAGTGGGGCCAGGACGTAACCGAGCGGCATGGCGGCCAGGGAGAGCAGCCAGTCGTAGGAAGTGACACGGGCCAGGGCGTGCGCGGGGATGGCCTGTTGGACGGCGGTCTCCCAGACGGGGGAGAGGAAGCCGAGGCCGGCCTGGGCGATCCCGTACGCGGCGATGGTCACCGGCGCGGGGGCGGGCAGGGCGAGCAGGAGCAGCGGCAGGGCGTATGTGGCGAGGCCGAGGTTCGCCGTGAGGACGGGGCGCCGGGGGCGCACGCGGTGGGCGAGCAGCGAGCCGAGCAACAGGCCCACCGCGCCGGTCTGGAGGAGCGCCCACCAGACCCCCTTGCCGCCGAGCTGGCCGAGGGCGATCGACGGGCCGAGGGTCATCAGGACGGCCGCGGCGCCGTTCCAGGCGCCGTGGCCGACGAGGCTGGTCCAGTACCAGTCACGGGACCTGACCTCCTGCCAGCCCTCCCTGAGGTCGGCGCGCAGCGAGCGGCGGGGGATCGGCACCCGCTCCACCCGTACGGCGAGGAGCAGCAGCGCGCTGATCGCGAACGTCGCCGCGTCCAGGACGAACGCCCACCCGGCACCCGCCGTCAGGATCAACGTGCCCGCGAGGGCCGGCCCCCCGATGCGGGTGGCACTCCGGGCGATCCCCATGGCGGCGTTGGCGCGCTGGAGCGCCTCCGGGGCCACGGTCCCCGTGACGAGAGGCGACCCGGTCGGCATCGAGAACGCGCCGGCCGCGCCGCCGAGGACCTCGGCGGCGGCGATGACCCAGAGGGACGGGGCGCCGCTCAGCAGCTGGGCACCGACGAGGAGTTGGGTCCCGCAGCGGACGAGATCGGTCGTCAGGGCGACCGTACGGGCGTTGAAGCGGTCGCCGACGACTCCGCCCACCGGCAGCAGGAGCAGCTTGGGGACCATCGCGCAGGCCAGGACGAGCGCGAGCGCGGAGGACGAGCCGGTGGCGTCCCAGACGGCGATGGCGAGAGCGGCAGGGATCGCGGCGTCGCCGAGGAGGGACAGGGTCCGGCCGGTGAAGAGAAGCCGGAACGAGCGGGTGCGCAGCGGGTGGGGGACGGGGGCGGGCGCGGACATGGGAGCCGTGTCGGAAGGGGCGGCGGGCATGACCACGAGAGTATTTCGGTGGCGAATGATTCGTCAACGAAATATTCGGTGTCGAAGGGCTCGCGATGTCGACGTACGATCGACCCATGGAGCCGACCGAGCCCTCCGGGCCGACGCAGCGGGACTGGACCGACGAGCACGTGGCCCAGTGGCAGCCGGTGCTGCCCGGCCTCGACCCCGTCGTCGAGGGCGCGGTCACCCGGATGAAGAAGCTCTCCGTCCATCTGCGGCGGGTGCGCGAACAGTCCCTCGTGGACTTCGACCTGGAGCGGTACGAGTTCGACACCCTCCACAAGCTCGCAGGCCGCGGAGGCAGCGCCGCGCCCTCCGAACTGGCCCAGGACCTCGATCTCGCCCCCGCCTCGGTCACCGGCCGCCTCGACGCCCTGGAGAAGCGCGGCTTCGTCCGCCGCACCCAGTCCACGACCGACCGCCGCCGCGTCGTCGTCGAACTCACCGCCTCGGGCCGCGAGACCTGGCTCGGCGCGATGGACGTCCTCGGTCACGAGGAGTACCGCCTCCTGGGCGTCCTCGACGAGGACGAACGCACCCTCCTCAACGACCTGCTCCGCCGGATCATGGTCGCGGCAGAGGCTCCGCCGGACGGCTCTCCCGACGCTGCTCGTACCCCTTGAAGCCGGCCTGCGCGATCCGGATCACCCGGGCCACCTCCTGGTCCACGTCCTTGCCGGTCGGAAGCGTGGAGTACACCACCGCTCGGTCCAGGTCCGGCGTCGCGAACACCCCGCTCGTGTAACCGCGGTTGGTGCCGGTCTTGCCCCAGACCAGCGGGCCGCCGTCGGGCAGCCGGGTGCGCGTCAGACCGCCGTAGCTGAAGCTCGCGCCGGGTATGGGCGGGGTCGTGAACAGCAGCTTCCGCTCGGCGGGTCCCAGCAGATCGCCTCGCACTAGGGCGTTCATGAAGCGCGTGAGCTCGGATGCGGTGGAGACCATGCCGCCCTCGGCCCAGGCCCAGTCGTCGGCGGGGAGCGAGGTGTGGCGCAGGCCGAGGGGGCGCAGCACCCGGTCGCGGAGCTCCGCGCCGTACGTCCGGCCCGTCACCTTCTCGACGACGAGACCCGCGATGAAGTAGTTGATGCCGTTGTACCGGACGGTCGCGCCCGGAGTCGTCGGGGTGCCGCAGGACACCGCGGAGGTCACGATCTCCACCGGCGTCCCGGGCTTGAAGCACTCCGGCTTCTGCAGACCGCTGCTGTGGCTGAGCAACTGCCCGACGGTGATGGGCGCGTACGAGGCGGGCAGCAGGCCGGGCAGAAGCTCCTGGACGGTGTCGTCCAGTGACAGCCGGCCCTCGCCGACGAGTTGGAGCGCTATGGACGAGGTGAAGAGCTTGGTGACGCTGCCGATCGCGAACGGCGCGTCCGCCGGCGCCGTCCACTCGCCCGCGGTCCCGGTCCACCGCCCGTCCCGCCCGGAGACCTTGACCATCGCCCCGCGCACATGGTCGTCGGGCAGCCCGGCGAGGGCGGCCCGCAGGGCGGCCCGGTCGACGGTCCCGTCCGACGCGCCGTGCGCATCGGCCGGTACCGCGGCCGAGATCGTGGCCAGGGGCGCCGCCGATGACCCCGCGCGGGAGCCCGGTGTCGCCGCAGTGGCCGGTACGGTCGCCGCGAGGACGCCGACGAGGGCGGCCCCGGCCGCCGCCGTCATCGCCCAACCCGACGTGCTGATCGTTAAGTTCGTCATGGATCAAGAATCCCGCCGGATGATCGTCCGACCCATCGGGGAAGACCCCGGCCGGCCCCCGACCCGACCCGGAAGGGTTCCCCTCTCCGGCCCCTGACGCCGGGCAGCGGCGCGCCACTGCCCGAGCCGACCCCTACATGCTCAGCGAGCGTGCGTAGTTGAGCTGCGCCATCACCCGGTGCATGGTGTCCGGGCCGGTGGCGGGGATCATCGTGGCGTGGTGCCGGCCGCCGCTGGTCACCGTGACCTGGATGAAGCCGGTGGTCGTCTTCTCCTTCATCAGCAGGAACAGCAGGCCCAGCAGGCAGAAGATGAAGAAGATGACGGCCAGCACGATCGCGACCGTGGGCATCTTCTCCTCGGTCCGCGACATGTCCATCGCGTTCCACACCGCGCCCTTGAGGGGCATCGCACCGGCCGGCGTGATGATCTGGTCCCCGACGACGGTGATGTCCCCGAGACTCAGCACCGGCGCGCCGCCACCGCCCTGCACCGCCGGTGCATGCTGCGGCGGCACCGGGACGCCCGGCATCGTCGGCTGGTACTGCTGCCCCGGCACACCCGGCTGCGGATACCCGTAACCGGGTGCCCCCGCCTGCTGGTCGGGACCCCACTGGTACTCGCCGCTGTCCTTGTAGGGGTTCGGCTCGCTCATCTCTCCCCGTCCTCCGTTGTGAAAAGCCTGCTGACGAAAAAGCCCGCCTCTGCACGCTGAGCGTACAGAAGCGGGCTTCCCCGCAGTGACCAGGTGTCAGAAGCGACGCGTGATCAGCGCACGCTTCACTTCCTGGATCGCCTTCGTGACCTCGATGCCACGCGGGCAGGCGTCCGTGCAGTTGAACGTCGTGCGGCAACGCCACACGCCGTCCTTGTCGTTCAGGATCTCCAGGCGCTGCTCGCCCGCCTCGTCACGCGAGTCGAAGATGAAGCGGTGCGCGTTGACGATCGCGGCCGGACCGAAGTACTGGCCGTCGTTCCAGAAGACCGGGCAGGACGACGTGCACGCGGCGCACAGGATGCACTTGGTGGTGTCGTCGAAGCGCTCGCGGTCCTCGGCCGACTGCAGACGCTCGCGCGTCGGCTCGTTGCCCTTGGTGACCAGGAACGGCATGACGTCCCGGTACGCCTGGAAGAAGGGCTCCATGTCGACCACGAGGTCCTTCATCACCGTGAGGCCCTTGATGGCCTCGACGGTGATCGGCTTCTCGGGGTTGATGTCCTTGATCAGCGTCTTGCAGGCGAGCCTGTTCTTGCCGTTGATCCGCATCGCGTCCGAGCCGCAGATGCCGTGCGCGCACGAGCGGCGGAAGGTCAGCGTGCCGTCGACGTCCCACTTGATCTTGTGGAGGGCGTCGAGCACACGCTCCTTCGGGTCGATCTCGATCTGGAAGTCCTCCCAGACCGACGCGTCCGACACCTCGGGGTTGAAGCGGCGGATGCGCATCGTGATCGTGATGTACGGGGAGGCGGCGGACTCCGCCTCGACCTTGTCCAGTACGGGGGTAGCCATCAGTACTTACGCTCCATCGGCTGGTAGCGGGTCTGGACGACCGGCTTGTAGTCGAGACGGACGGTCTCGGAGCCGTCCTCGCCGACCTCGCGGTACGCCATGGTGTGGCGCATGAAGTTGACGTCGTCGCGGTTCGGGTAGTCCTCGCGGTAGTGACCGCCGCGGGACTCCTTGCGCGCCAGGGCCGAGACGGCCATGACCTCGGCCAGTTCGAGCAGGTTGCCCAGCTCGATGGCCTCCAGCAGGTCCGTGTTGAAGCGCTTGCCCTTGTCCTGGATGGACACGTTCTCGTAGCGCTCGCGCAGCTCGGCGATCTTCTCGACGGCCGTCTTGATCGTCTGCTCGGTGCGGAACACCATCACGTTGGCGTCCATCGTCTCCTGGAGCTCACGGCGGATGTCGGCCACCCGCTCGTTGCCCGTGGAGTTGCGCAGCTTCTCGATCTGCGCGACGACCAGCGACTCCGGGTCCTCCGGAAGCTCGACGAAGTCGTGCTTGGCGGAGTACTCGGCGGCGGCGATGCCGGACCGCTTGCCGAAGACGTTGATGTCGAGCAGCGAGTTGGTGCCCAGACGGTTGGCGCCGTGTACGGAGACGCAGGCGACCTCGCCGGCCGCGTACAGGCCCGGGACGACGGTGGTGTTGTCCGCCAGGACCTCACCCTCGACGTTGGTCGGGATGCCGCCCATGGCGTAGTGCGCGGTGGGCTGGATCGGGATCGGGTCCGTGTACGGCTCGATGCCGAGGTACGTACGGGCGAACTCGGTGATGTCCGGCAGCTTGGCGTCGAGCTGCTCCGGCGGAAGGTGCGTCAGGTCGAGGTAGACGTGGTCGCCCTCGGGACCGCAGCCGCGGCCCTCGCGGATCTCCGTGTAGATGGAGCGCGAGACGACGTCACGGGACGCGAGGTCCTTCATGACCGGCGCGTACTTCTCCATGAAGCGCTCGCCGTCCTTGTTGCGGAGGATGCCGCCCTCACCGCGGGCGCCCTCCGTCAGCAGGATGCCCATGCGCCAGATGCCCGTCGGGTGGAACTGGAAGAACTCCATGTCCTCCAGCGGCAGACCGCGGCGGTAGCAGGCCGCCTGGCCGTCACCCGTCAGCGTGTGCGCGTTGGAGGTCACCTTGAAGAACTTGCCCGTGCCGCCGGAGGCGTAGATCACGGCCTTGGCCTGGAAGATGTGGATCTCGCCGGTGGCCAGCTCGTACGCGACCACACCGGCGGACTTCTTGACGCCGTCGACCTCGGTGATCAGCTGGTCCAGGACGTAGAACTCGTTGAAGAACTCCACGCCCTCCTTGACGCAGTTCTGGTACAGCGTCTGGAGGATCATGTGGCCCGTGCGGTCCGCGGCGTAGCAGGACCGGCGGACCGGCGCCTCGCCGTGGTTGCGGGAGTGACCGCCGAAGCGGCGCTGGTCGATGGTGCCGTTCGGGGTCCGGTTGAACGGCAGACCCATCTTCTCCAGGTCGAGGACGGCGTCGATGGCCTCCTTCGCCAGGATCTCGGCGGCGTCCTGGTCGACCAGGTAGTCACCGCCCTTGACCGTGTCGAAGGTGTGCCACTCCCAGTTGTCCTCCTCCACGTTGGCGAGCGCGGCGGCCATGCCGCCCTGCGCCGCGCCCGTGTGGGAGCGGGTGGGGTAGAGCTTCGTCAGCACGGCGGTGCGGCTGCGCTTCGTCGCCTCGATGGCGGCGCGCATACCGGCGCCACCGGCGCCGACGATGACGGTGTCGTACTTGTGGATCTTCATGACGTGGATTACCTCTGCCCCGTGCCTAGCGGATGTTCGGGTCGAAGGTGAAGATCACCAGCGTGCCCAGAAGGATGGTGAACACCGTGGCGGTGTACAGCAGGCCCTTGAGCCACAGGCGCGTGTTGGCCCGCTCCGCGTAGTCGTTGATGACCGTGCGGAGGCCGTTGGCGCCGTGCAGCATGGCGAGCCAGAGCATCAGCAGGTCCCAGACCTGCCAGAACGGGGACGCCCAACGGCCGGCCACGAAGGCGAAGCCGATCTTGGAGACGCCGCCGTCGAGGAAGAGCTGGATCAGCAGGTGGCCGAGGACCAGGACGACGAGGACGATGCCCGAGAGGCGCATGAAGAGCCACGCGGCCATCTCGAAGTTGCCTCGGGTCGCCCGCGGCGTCTTGCCGGTGCGCTTGCGGGGGGCCTCGATGTACGGGGCCGGGTTGTCCACGTCGTAGTGGGCCGCGCCCTCGACGGGGCCGATCGCGGAAGTGGTGTCAGCAGACATGTCTGGCGTCAGCTCCCGAACAGTTCACGTGCGGCGTGGCCGAGGACGGGGTACAGGGAGCCCGCCATCAGCACGACCCAGATGCCCACGACGGTCCAGAGCATCTGCTTCTGGTAGCGCGGGCCCTTGGACCAGAAGTCCACGGCGATGACCCGGAGGCCGTTGAGCGCGTGGAAGAGGATGGCGGCGACGAGGCCGTACTCGAGGAGTGCGACGATCGGCGTCTTGTACGTGGCGACCACGTCGTCGTACGCCTCGGGGGAGACGCGGACGAGAGCGGTGTCCAGCACGTGTACGAACAGGAAGAAGAAGATGAGGACGCCGGTGACTCGATGAGCCACCCAGGACCACATTCCTTCCCGGCCGCGGTACAGCGTTCCAGCCGGCACGGAAAAACCCTCCGGGAGCGGGGATCAGGGTCGGCCGGCTTCAGTGTCGGTCTGACCCGGCCGGGTACGGTCCACCGGCCCCGGTCATCGTAGCGACGACTTGTCGGTTCGCTCGCGCGGGGTCCATAGGTGTGATCAAAGAGGCACGGACGGACTATCGGCTGGGCGGGAATCGCCGCATTCCGGACGGAATCACGAGGCGGCGATTCCGAACGTGAGGCGGGCGCGGGCGAGCCGGCGGAGCTCGTCGGCGGCGATCACCCGCTCCTCCTCCGGTTCGTTGCCGAGCCGTGACCGGATGCCGGCGAGGACCTGGTCGAGGCGTTCACCGGGGCGAACGCCGTCGAGGCTGATCACGAAGGCGTGCCCGAACCTGCTCTCGTACGCCGCGTGGGCGGCCCGCAGGGCGGTGTGCGCCGCGGGCGGCGCGTCGGGGTGCGGCGCGGCGGAGGACTCGGCGGCCAGCGCCTCGTCGAGGTCGGCGGCGGACAGGTCGTAACCGGCCTCGTCGGCGGCGGCGAGCAGTGCGTCGAGCGTGGGGTACGGCCGGTGCGCGGTCACCCGTTCGGCCCAGCGACGGCTGTGGCAGCAGGAGAGGAGCAGCTCCTGGGCGAGCGGGGCCGGGGCCACGTTGAAGCGCCTGAGGCCGGCGACGTGCCGGGGACTGCCGTGCTGGGCAGGTATCGCGGGAGTGGCGGCGGAGCCCAGGTTCCGGGAAGAGGCACGGGTGTCGCTGGTCAGCGTGGACTCCGGGAAAGGTGGGGTGGGTGTGACGCAACGTTATCGATGAGCACGGGGAACTGTCCGACGGATGCGCGAATTTCACCCGGAAGGGAGAGTTTCGGAATGTACGCGTGACGTTTCGGCGTCGCCGCACGCCCCCGAATGGCCCTACCTCGCTCCCTGAGGGAGGATTCCCAGTGATGCGGTACGCCATACGAGGGCCCCGTGTGGGCCCGACCCTCCTCGCGGCCGCGGTGGCACTGGCCACCGTGACGGCCTGCTCCGACGGCTCTTCCTCCGGCCCCGGCGGACCCACGTCCGCAGCCGGAACGCCGTCGTCCGTGACCAGCGCGGCGCCGGAGCCGAGCCCGACGCCCACGCGGACGTACCCGCTCTCCACCGCCCCGCTCACCGTCCCGGCCGTCCGCGCCCACGAGGCGGCCCGCGGCCCCGGCTGGCGCCCCGCGCCCGAGGCCGGTGTCGTCATCGCGCGCGGCAGCGAGGGGCTGGCCGACGAGGCCCGGCTGCTCGCGGGGGAGCTGAAGATCGCGTACCGGGGTGCCGTCGCCGCCCGCGCGGGCGATGTCGAGCTGGCGCTCGGCGGGAAGGGCGCCCCCGAGTCGTACACGCTCACCACCCGCGACGACCGGGTCCGGATCACCGGCCCCGACCAAGCGGGGGTCTTCTACGGCACCCGCACCCTCAAGCAGTCGGTGAACGGCTCGGGCGCGATGCCCGAGGGCACCGTCACCGACGCGCCCGCCAAGCCCCAGCGCGGGCTGAACCTCGACATCGCCCGCAAGTTCTTCACCGCGGAGTGGATCGAGGCCCGGCTCCGGGAGATGGCCGACCTCAAGCTCAACCAGTTCGGTCTGCACTTCTCCGACGACCAGGGCTTCCGCATCGAGTCCGACACCCACCCCGAGATCGTCTCGGCCCAGCACCTCACCAAGGCCGAGGTGCGGCGGATCCTCGCCCTCGCGCAGACCCTGCACATCACCGTCGTGCCCGAGATCGACTCGCCCGGACACCTCGGCGCCGTCCTGCGCGCCCACCCGGACCTGCGGCTGCTCAACGTCCAGGGCGTGCCGCGCCAGGGCGCCATCGACATCTCCAAGCCCGCCTCGGCGAAGCTCATCGACGAGCTGCTGCGCGAGTACGCCGGACTCTTCCCCGGCGGCTGGTTCCACGTCGGCGCCGACGAGTACCAGGCGCTGACCGTCCGCTCCCCGGAGACCTCCTATCCACAGCTGGCCACGGCGGCGCGCGAGAAGTACGGGCCCCAGGCGCGGGTGCAGGACCTGGCGGAGGGCTGGCTGAACGACCGCGCGGCCGTGGTGCGGGGCGAGGACAAGGTGGCGAAGGCCTGGAACGACGGCTTCTTCCGGGGCGGGGTCGTCACCGCCGACAAGGACATCGAGGTCGAGTACTGGACCGGCAAGGAGATCGGCGCCCGGCCGCCCACGGAGTATCTGGCCGAGGGCCGCAAGGTCGTGAACCTCAACGACGAGTTCCTGTACTACGTCCTCGGCGAGCCGAACCAGTTCACGTACCCCACCGGCCGCCGCATCTACGAGCAGTGGACCCCGCTCGTGCTGCGCGGCACGACCCCCGTCCCGGCGCGGTACGGACCCCAGATCCTGGGCGGGCGGTTCGCCGTCTGGTGCGATCTGTCCCAGTCGCAGACGCAGGCGCAGGTGGCGGACGGGATCCGGATGCCGCTGACGGCGACGGCGCAGAAGCTGTGGGACGAGCGGAAGCCGACGATGAGCTGGGAGCAGTTCAGGACCCTGGCGGCGAACGTGCGCTGAGCAGGCGGGAGTACGCTCCCCCAGCGCGGCGGCCGCCCGGGCCGCTCCGGTGCCTCGGGGAGGGGTGCCGTCTGTCCGTGGGGGTTCGCCCGTCATGCTCCGCAATCCCGTTGGCCTGTCGTACGCCGTCGTGGCGCTGCTCGCGGCGATGGTCCTGTCAGACGTGTTCCTCATCTTTTCGGCGCTTCGGGTGTGGCTGCTGATGGCCGACGGTCCGGACGCGACGGGCTTCACTCACCTGGGCGTCGATGCCACGACGTGGGTCCAGGCGCTGCTGTCGCTGCCGACCCAGGTCGTCTTCATCATCTGGTTCTTCCGGGTGAGGCGGAACGCCGGGGTCTTCGCTCCCGACCTCCACCGGGGCGGCCCCGGCTGGGCCATCGGCGCCTGGTTCGTGCCGATCGCCAACTTCTGGTGGCCGCGGACCGTCGCGGCCGGCACGTGGCGGGCGAGCCGCCGGGACCCGTACGGCGACGGCAAGGAGGAGCGGCTCACCCTGCTCAACTGGTGGTGGACGCTCTGGATCCTCTCCGTGCTCCTCGGGATGTTCGCGAGCGCGGTGTACGACGACGCCGACCAGGCCGCCGAGTTCGCGGCCGGGGCCCGGCTGCTCATGGCGTGGGCGGCCCTCGACATCGTCGCCGCCGTCCTCGCGATCCTCTTTGTCCGGCGTTTGACCTCTATGCAACACCGCAAGGCCACTGGCATGATTCCGGCCGCGCAGTGACGTAATCACGCCAAGCGGCGCAGTAAGGGGCAGTACTGCGTCCGCAACGGGAGGCATCCATGAGCCTGCTGGAACTGATCGACCGGGCCGACGAGCGGAGTCTGGCGGCCGCCGGGCTCGCTTGTCTGGACCGGTGTCTGCCGCTGCTCGCCCCCGAGGGCGGGGAGGTGCTGCGGCCCGTCTGGGCGGCGGTCGCGCGCGGCGACGGCGGAGCCTGGGGCGAGGCGATGGCCAAGGCCCGGGTCGAGCTGGGCGACGCCGGGGACGAGGCGGCGGCCGGGCTCGTACGGGAGATGCTGGACGCCGCGCCCGCCGAGTGGGCCGAGGCGCCGCTGCGCGAGTGGGCCTCCGAATGCTCCGTCACCGCGCTGGCCCTGCACGGGCGGTACGACGCGGCGGAGGTCACCGACGAGTCGATCGCGCGCTGCCGGGCCGGGGACGGCGCCGGCGCCGGCCCGCTCCTCGCGGGCGAGCTGCGCCGGCAGGAGACCGTCCTCGAATCGGTCGCGCACGGGCCGACCGGTCTGCGGCGGGCCCGCGAGCTCTCCACGGAGGGTGGCCGGGTGCTCCGCGCGGTGGTCTCCCGCCGGGCCCGTACGGCCTGACGGCCCGACGCCCTGACGGCCCCGTGGAACGGACACGGCCGGGCACCCGCCTGGGTGCCCGGCCGCTGCCGTCACATCTGCGTCGTCACTCCGTCGGCTTCACCGCGAGCTGTTCGATCGCCGCCGCGATGTCCGCCTCCGCCCGCGCCTTGTCGAGGCCGAGGCCGGTCAGGACGCCGTCGCCGTCCTCGAACTCCAGCAGCGCCAGCAGGATGTGCTCCGTGCCGACGTAGTCGTGGCCGAGCCGGAGCGCCTCGCGGAAGGTCAGTTCGAGGACCTTCTTCGCCGCCGCGTCGTACGGGACGAGCGCGGGCACCTCGGCGACCGCCTCGGGCAGCGTCCGGGTGACCGCCTCGCGCAGCGCCTCCGCTGTCACGCCCTGCGCGGTCATCCAGTGCATCGCGATGCCCTCGGGCTCGGCGAGCAGGCCGAGGGCCACGTGCCCGGTGCCGATCTCGGCGTTGCCCGCGGCCGTGGCCTCGTTCTGGGAGGCCACCACCACGTTCCTGGCCCGCGGGGTGAAGCGGCTGAACCCCGCGTTCGAGTCCATCTTCTCCGCGTCCGGGTCCTTGGGGACGAATCGTTTCTGGGCCGCCTGGCGGGTGACGCCCATGCTCCTGCCGATGTCGGTCCAGGAGGCGCCGGAGCGCCGTGCCTGGTCGACGAAGTGGCCGATCAGATGGTCGGCGATGTCGCCGAGGTGGTCCGCGGCGATCACCGCGTTCGACAGCTGGTCGAGCGCGTCGGTGTCGGTCTTCTTGATCGCTTCGATGAGGTCGTCGAGCCGGACGGGAATGGTCATGCCGACTGGTTTCGTCATGGAGGCAACCCTAGGTTGACACTCCAGGGCTGTCAACCATCGGTTGACAGTTCGACGGGCGTCATGATGATCGCCATGACGACGACGGATCCCACCGCACCCGGCATCACCGCCGACGACCTTGAGCACGCCGTCCGCCTCTCCCTCACCACCCTGCGCGGCGCCGCGGCCGCGACCACCGCCGCCGACTGGCAGCGCCCCGCCGGCGCTCTGACCTGGAGCTGCTGGGAGACCGTCGAGCACCTCGCCGACGACCTCTTCGCCTACGCGGCCCAGCTCGGCCTCGACGCACCGGCGCTCGACACCGAGGTGCCCTTCCGTTGGGAGCGGCGTCGTGAGGGCGGCCCCGCCAACGTCACGTACGCGAATCCCGAGGCCGGGACGGCCGGGCTGCTCCAGGTTCTGGAGTCCTGCGGCGCGATGCTGACCGCCGTGGTCCGCACCGTCCCCGCGGACCGGCGCGCGCACCACGTCTTCGGCCGCTCCGACGCCGAGGGCTTCGCGGCCATGGGAATCGTCGAGACACTCGTCCACACCCATGACATCGCCACCGGTCTCGGCGTCCCGTTCCACCCGCCGACGGGTCTCTGCGGCCAGGTCCTCACCCGGCTCTTCCCCGACGCCCCTACGGACACGGACCGCTGGCCGACCCTGCTGTGGGTCACCGGCAGGGGTGAACTCCCCGGGCGGGAGCGGCGTACCTCCTGGCGCTGGTTCGCCGCGCCGAGGGGGCCGGAGGCGGTGCATGACCCGGCGGTGTGACCGCGGGGCAGCCCCTGACCGGGCAGTGTGACCAGCGCCACCTCCGTCCCTGTGACACTTGCGCCCCTCAGGTCGCTTGGTTGGGCATGTACCGGGAATCCGAGCCCGCGCCGGCCATGCCGCCCGCCGACGGAATGCGCGCCTACGTGACCCACGTCGTCGAGCGGCTCACGGCCGGGAGCCGGCTGCCGCTCGACTACTCCGTCGCCAGCCTCCGCCTGGTCGACCTGATCGTCGACGGGCTGCGCCGCGACCGGCCCGACCGCGACCGCGTCGACCGCACCCTCCAGGACCTCGGCGCGTACACCGGCGAGGTGATCGTGCGCCGGGCGGGTGCGCGGTGGGTGGACTTCGACGAAGGGCAGCGGGAGTTCTTCCGGCAGCCCGTCGGGATACGGATGCCCGACGGGCGCGTCTGGAACCCGCTGGGCAAGGTCGTGAACCGATTCGAGACAGGTCCGGAGGAATCCGTACAGCGCTTCTATCTGCTGCTGCACGGGCGGGCGAGGACGCCTGTGCGCTGCCTGTGAACCAGTGACGTTTCCGGGGCCCCGCGCGCTGAAGGGAGGGGGACGGCGCGTCGCGCCCTGCCTCGTGGGGGGCATGGGCACGGTGTGCCCGTGCCGAGTCGGCACGAAGAGGACGGCGTGGGCGCGGACGACGCGGAACTGGGGATCCTTGTCGAGCGCGCGCAGCGCGGGGACGAAGACGCCTTCGCCGAGGCCTACCGTCTGGTGCACCCCGGACTGCTCGGCTATGTACGGGGTCTGGTCGGCGAGGACGCCGAGGACGTCGCGTCGGAGGCCTGGCTGGAGATCGCCCGGGACCTCGGACGGTTCCGCGGCGACGGGGCCGGATTCCGCGGCTGGACCGCGGCGATCGCCCGCAACCGGGCGCTCGACCATCTGCGCCGGCAGCGCCGGCGGCCCCGCACCTCCTTACTCGAGCAGGACGTACTGGAACTGCCCGGCGGCCACGACACGGCGGCCGCCGCCCTGGAGAGACTGTCGACGGAGGAGGCGCTCGCCCTGGTCCGCAGTCTGCCGCGCGACCAGGCCGAGGCCGTGCTGCTCAGGGTCGTCGTCGGTCTGGACGGCCCGGCGACCGCCCGCGTCCTGGGCAAACGCCCCGGGGCGGTCCGCACCGCGGGCCACCGGGGTCTGAGGAGACTGGCGGGACTGCTCGCCGCCGCGGAGTCGCCGCGACGGCGGAAGGATGGGACATGACACGCGAACCGGACCCGCTCGCCGCCGCGCTGAGCGCGGCGCTGCGGGGCGAACAGGCCGGTGCCGACGCGGGCGAGACCCGGGCGCGCGAGGCCTTCCGCGCGGCGCGGGACACCGAGGGCCACACGGCGCGCCGCACCAGACGGCGGGACGACTGGCGACCGGTGCCGGTACGCGGACGGTGGCGCGGCTCCCTGCGCGCCACCGCGTTCGGGCTCACCGCGACGGTGCTGCTCGGCGGTGTCGCCGTGGCCGCCTCCGGAACCCTCGACCCCGCCCCGCCGGCCCCCGCGCCCGCCCCGGAGAACTCCGAGGCGCCCGAGGCGAGCCGCAGCGCGTCGGCCGTCCCCACCGTGCCGAACAGGCCCCGGGAAGGCGGCGCGGACCGGAGCCGGGCATGTCCAAGGGCACGGTCGGGAACAAGGGCATGAAGAACGACAAGGACAAGAGCGGGGGCGTGGTCAAGAACAAGGACACGGCCAAGGTGCTCGGCGAGGCGAGCCGCCCGCAGGCGAAGGGTCAAAAGCCCTGAAGAAGGGGCGAAAAGGAGGACGACCGGGGCCGCCACCCCCCACAGGAGAGGCCCCGGTCGCCGTCCGCCGGAGCCGCAGCACGGCCCCGTACTCCCTACAGCGCCATGGATGCGTTTTCTGTCACACCGTCCGACACCCCTAGAAGGTTGCAGGTTGTACAAAGACCGGACGAACATGGACGCGGCGACGGGGAAGGACGTAGCGTGCTGATGCGCGCCGGCTGGCGCGGCGGTGACGACCAGCCGCGATGACGAACAGGTTGTGGGGATTGCTGGGGGACGACGCGGAGCTGACGGCCGCGGTGCTCGCTGCGCAGAACGGGGACGAGGACGCCTTCCGTACTGTGTACCGCGCCGTGCATCCCCGGCTGCTGGGCTACATACGCACGCTCGTCGGTGACGCCGACACCGAGGACGTCGCCTCGGAGTCCTGGCTCCAGATCGCGCGCGACCTCGACCGTTTCAGCGGCGACGCGGACCGGTTCAGGGGCTGGGCGGCCCGTATCGCCCGCAACCGCGCGCTGGACCACATCCGGATGCGGGGCAGACGCCCCGCCGCGGCCGGAGACGAGACCGAACTCACCGACAAGCCCGCCGACTCCGACACCGCGGACGAGGCCCTGGAAGCACTGGCCACCGGCCACACCATGAATCTGATCGCCCAATTGCCGCAGGACCAGGCCGAGGCCGTCGTCCTGCGGGTCGTCGTCGGCCTGGACGCCAAGAGCGCCGCCGACACCCTGGGGAAGCGCCCCGGCGCGGTACGCACCGCCGCGCACCGAGGCCTCAAGCGCCTCGCCGAACTCCTCCACGCCGAGGGCGACGGCAGCGGAACCCCGCTCGGGGGCGTACCGCCGCAACGCGGCCGCAGACCGGGGGCGTCCGCCCCCGGTGGTGTGACGCAATCGCGTGCGCGGACGCAGAAGGACATGTGATGGCCGACGAGCGGTACCAGTGGCTCGACCAGGAGGGGGGGGGGGGGGGGGTGGGCGGCGCGGCGCGGGGGCGCGGCGGCGAGAGCCAGCGGGGGGAGGGGGGGGGGGGGGCGCGCGGGGGGAGCGCCGGCCCCGGGGCG
>NZ_JBHWBS010000012.1:41552-56969 GCF_042735655.1 Streptomyces sp. NPDC059567
CGACCCCCCCCGGGGGTGTGACCCAATCGCGTGCGCGCCCGCAGAACGACATGTGATGCCCGACGAGCGGAACCCGGGGCTCCACCAGGCCGCCGCGCCGCGGTTGCTCCGCGGCGAGCCGGTCGACGCCGTCGACGATCACGTCCGTGAGCAGGCGGAGCGCCTCGCCGAGGCGCTCGCATCGGCCCGGTCCCTGCCCCTCGCCGCACCGGCGGACGCCGAGCTCCCCGGCGAGGAGGCCGCCCTGGCCGCCTTCCGCAAGGCCACCGCCGAGCGTTCCCTCGCCACGTCCCCGGCCCTCTTCGCGCCCGACGCCGCCGAACTCGGCGGGGTACGGCTCGGGCGGGTGCCCGCCGCCCGGCAGTGGGGACGCTCGCTGCGGTACGGACTGGCAGCCGCGGTCGCCGCCGTCGCCGTCGGCGGGGTCGCCGTCGCCTCCGGCACGGGCATGCTGCCCTTCGACGACCGGGACCGTCCGGCGCCGGCCGGCTCCGTCTCGGCCGTGGAGATACCCGAGCCGGTCGCCTCGGGCTCCCCGGACGAGGGTTTCGGTACGGGCATGCCGTCGGCGCCGCCCACGGCGGAGGACCGGACGCCCGGCGCCTCCCCCTCGCTCTCCACGCCCCCGACGACGCCCGGCTCCGGCGGTACGGGCGGCGAGGACGACGCCACTCCCGAGCCCGGGAAGACGACGGATCCCGCGGACCGGGACCGGGACGGCCTCTCCGCCAAGATCGTCAAAGCGTGTCAGGACTTCCGCGCCGGCCGCCTCGACGACAGCTCCCACCGCCGGCTGGCGGACTCGGTGCGCAAGGGCGAGACCCTGCGGCGCTACTGCGACCGCATCCTGGCCGGCGGCGGCACGGGCGGCTCCACCAGGGAGCCGTCCACCGACTCCTCGGGCGGCGGGGGCGACGGCAGGGGCGACGACGGCTCCTCCGGAGAGGGCGAACGAGCGGGAGCCTCCTCCGGCACCGGCGGCAAGGGCCGCCACGAGAACCGTGGCACGTCCCGCGGCGACCATCGCGTCGAGGACCGTGGCGACAGCCGTGGGAACCACCGCGACGACGGCCGGAAGACCGGCCGCGACCACCGTTCCAACCGCTCCCGGGACCTGGCGTAACACTTTTCGGCCCGTCGGCGCAGTACTGAGTGAGCCGACTGGTCATCGGCCGCGCAGAGAGCCGGGGTTCCCCCCGTACCTTCGGCTCCGCGCACCCGGCGCGGGTGGGACACGTTCCCCCGGTCCCACCCGCGCCCTTTCCTCCTACCGCGCCCCTACCAGTGGACGACGACCTTGTCGCCGACCTTCACCTGGTCGAAGAGCGCCGAGAGCTTCGCCTTGTCCCGGACGTTGACGCAGCCGTGCGAGGCCCCGTTGTAGCCGCGGGCCGCGAAGTCCGCCGAGTAGTGCACGGCCTGGCCGCGGCTGAAGTACATCGAGTACGGCATCGGCGTGTGGTACAGCTTCGACCAGTCCTGGCGGACCTTGCGGTCGACCTGGAACGTGCCCTCGCGGGTCGGGGTGTTCTCCGAGCCGAAGCGGACGTCCATCGACGAGACGACCTTGCCGTCGATCATCCAGGCCAGCGTCCGGCTCTCCTTGCTGATGCACAGCACGCGGCCGGTCATGCAGCGCTCGTCCGGCTTGTCCAGCTTGTTGGTGGTGGACGGCTTGAGCTCGTCGGCCGTCGGCTTGCGCGTCATCGCCAGCAGCCGCTGCCAGGTGGTCTCGTCGACCGAGCCGGTCTGCGGCAGCTCCCGCTTCTTCTGGAATGCCTTGACCGCGCCCCCGGTCATCGTGCCGTAGAAGCCGGTGGGCGCGCGGTCGAAGTAGCCGACCTGACGCAGCCGCGCCTGCAACTCGCGCACCTTCGCGTTCTCGTCCCCGTCCTTCATCAGGACCTTGACGGTCGGCTGCGGGGTCGTTGGGGAGGAGCTGGGCGTGGTGGACGGCTTGTCGTCCGTCGTCGGCGTGCCGCTCGGCTCGGCCGTCGGAGAGGTCGGGGCCGGCGCCGAGGACGAGCTCGACGGGGCACCGGTCGTCGACGGCGACGCGCCACCGCCGCCGGCCGCCTGGGCCGTACAGCTGGTGGCGAGTGCCACGGCGGCCACGGCCAAGAGTGCTCTGGGTATGACGGACGAACGGCGCATCGGAAGCCCCCCGGAATGTGTCTGTGTACCTATTGGATGCTTCCCGTGCCCGCTTGGTTGCGCACCTGCCGCAAGTACGGAGGATGCTTGTGGGGAAGGTCCCGGCGCGCGGCGCTCCAACCGCCGCGGGGCCGCCGCTACAGTCCGCCGCGAGGGTCGGTACCGCGGAGCAGGTCTATCGGAAGGCACAGCAGATGGCGCGCGAGTCGGAGTCGGGGCTCCCCATCGAGCCGGTCTACGGACCGGACGCCCTGGACGGGTGGGAGCCCGCCGAGAAGCTCGGCGAGCCGGGCTCGTACCCCTTCACCCGCGGCGTGTACCCGTCCATGTACACCGGCCGTCCCTGGACCATGCGCCAGTACGCGGGCTTCGGCACCGCCGTCGAGTCCAACGCCCGCTACAAGCACCTCATCGCCAACGGCACGACGGGCCTGTCCGTCGCCTTCGACCTGCCGACCCAGATGGGCCACGACTCGGACGCGCCGATCGCGCACGGCGAGGTCGGCAAGGTCGGCGTCGCCATCGACTCGATCGACGACATGCGCGTCCTGTTCGACGGGATCCCGCTGGACGAGGTCTCCACGTCCATGACCATCAACGCCCCCGGCGCCCTGCTGCTGCTCCTCTACCAACTCGTCGGCGAGGAGCAGGGCGTCCCCGCGGACAAGCTGACGGGCACCATCCAGAACGACGTGCTCAAGGAGTACATCGCCCGCGGCACGTACATCTTCCCGCCCAAGCCCTCGCTGCGGCTGATCGCGGACATCTTCAAGTACTGCAGGACCGAGATCCCGAAGTGGAACACCATCTCGATCTCCGGGTACCACATGGCGGAGGCCGGAGCCTCGCCCGCGCAGGAGATCGCGTTCACCCTCGCCGACGGCATCGAGTACGTCCGTACCGCCGTCGCCGCCGGCATGGACGTGGACGACTTCGCGCCCCGGCTCTCCTTCTTCTTCGTGGCCCGTACGACGATCCTGGAGGAGGTCGCCAAGTTCCGGGCGGCCCGCCGGATCTGGGCGCGCGTGATGAAGGAGGAGTTCGGCGCGGAGAACCCCAAGTCGCTGATGCTCCGCTTCCACACCCAGACCGCCGGTGTGCAGCTGACCGCCCAGCAGCCCGAGGTCAACCTGGTGCGCGTCGCCGTCCAGGGACTCGCGGCCGTCCTCGGCGGTACGCAGTCCCTGCACACCAACTCCTTCGACGAGGCCATCGCCCTGCCGACGGACAAGTCGGCCCGGCTGGCGCTGCGCACCCAGCAGGTCCTCGCGTACGAGACCGATGTGACCGCCACCGTGGACCCCTTCGCCGGCTCGTACGTCGTGGAGAAGATGACGGACGACGTCGAGGGCGCCGCGCTGGAGCTCATGCGGAAGGTCGAGGACATGGGCGGCGCGGTCGACGCGATCGAGCGCGGCTTCCAGAAGAACGAGATCGAGCGCTCCGCGTACCGCATCGCGCAGGAGACGGACAGCGGCGAGCGCGTCGTCGTCGGCGTCAACCGCTACACGGTCGACGTCGAGGAGCCCTACGAGCCGCTGCGCGTCGACCCGGCGATCGAGGCCCGGCAGGCCGAGCGGCTGGCCCTGCTGCGCTCCGAGCGCGACCAGGCGGCCGTGGACGCGGCGCTCGCCGAGCTGAAGAAGGCGGCCGAGGGAACGGACAACGTCCTGTACCCGATGAAGGCCGCGCTCAAGGCGCGGGCCACCGTCGGCGAGGTGTGCAACGCGCTGCGGGAGGTCTGGGGGACGTACACCCCGTCCGACGCGTTCTAGGCGACTCCGTATCGCGCCAGGCGATTCCGCATCGCGAAACATGAGAGCGGACTGTCGTACCCCCGTGCGAGACTCCGTTTCATGCTGGGAGTCACCGATCTGCCGACCTATCTCGCGGGCCTCGTCCTCATCATCCTGCTGCCGGGGCCGAACTCGCTGTACGTGCTGTCCGTCGCGGCCCGCAAGGGCACCCGGACCGGATACAAGGCCGCCGCCGGCGTCTTCACCGGGGACGCGGTCCTGATGACGCTGGCCGCGCTCGGCGCCGCCTCGCTTCTCCAGACCACCCCCCTGCTCTTCATGATCGTGAAGTACGCGGGCGCGGGATATCTGACCTGGATGGCCATCGGCATGCTGCGGGCCGCGTGGAGCATGTGGCGCGCCCGGGGCGAGCTGACGGCCGAGGAGCCCGAGACGGCTCCGGCCGCCGGCGGGGAGAACCCGTACCGCCGCGCGCTGATCATCAGCCTCTTCAACCCGAAGGCGATCCTCTTCCTGATCTCCTTCTTCGTGCAGTTCGTGGACCCCGGATACGCCTACCCGGCCCTGTCCTTCCTGGTGCTCGGCACGCTGCTCCAGCTCGGCAGTTTCCTCTACCTCACGACGCTGATATTCGGCGGGACGCGGCTCGCGGCCGCGTTCCGGCGACGCAGGCGGCTCTCGGCCGGGGCGACCTCGGCGGCGGGCGCGCTCTTCCTCGGCTTCGCGGCCAAGCTGTCCCTCAGCAGCACCGCCTGACCCCTCGGCGGCACCGCCTTGACCCTGACACCGTGTGAGGCCGTTCCGTAGGGGGCGTCATGTTCACCATCGGAGACTTCGCCCGGCACGGGCGGGTGTCGGTCCGGATGCTGCGCCACTACGACGCCATCGGACTGCTGCGCCCGGCCCATGTCGACCCGCACAGCGGCTACCGCTTCTACGAGGCCGACCAGCTGGCCCGCCTCAACCGCGTCATCGCGCTCAAGGAGCTCGGCTTCACCCTCGAACAGGTGGGGTCGATCCTCGACGAGCAGGTCGGCGCGGAGGAGCTGCGCGGCATGTTGCGGCTGCGCCAGGCCGAGCTGGAGACGGCCCTGGCGGAGGCGGCGGGACGGCTGGCACAGGTCGGCGCGCGGCTCCGAGCCATCGAGAGCGAGGGACGCATGTCCACGCAGGACGTCGTGATCAAGAAGGTTCCGCCGGTGCGGCTCGCCGAGCTGAGCGGGGTGGCGGCCGGCTTCGGCCCCGGCGAGATCGGCCCGGTCGTCCAGCCGCTGTACGAGCGGCTGTGCGCGACCCTGGAGGCCGCGGGCGTGGCCGGCTTCGGCCCCGGGATCGCGTACTACGAGGACGCGGGCCGCGGTGACGGCTCGATCGTCGTGCACGCGGGGATGACGATCCCGGCCGGAACCGAGCCGGCGGGCGTCGACATCGTCGTGCTGCCGGGCTTGGAAGAGGCGGCCACGGTCGTCCACCGGGGCCCGATGGACGACATCCTGCCGACCGCCCAGACCCTGGCCACCTGGATCGACGCCCACGCCTACCGCTCGGCGGGGTATGCCAGGGAGCTGTATCTGGAGTGCCCGGACGACAAGGCGAAGTGGGTGACGGAGCTCCAGGAGCCGGTCGTCCGCGCGTAGCCGTGGCGCGGAGGGGGGTGGAGCCCGGGGGCCCCACCCCCCTCCGTCACCTGGCGAGGGCCCGCTTCAGACGCAGCGCGCGGCGGGCGAGCCGGCGGACCTGGGGGTGGCGCGGGACCGGCAGGCCGCCCGGGAGGCCCAGGACGGTGAGCCGGCGGCGCGTGAAGTAGTGCCGGGTCCGCTCGGCGAGGGGCCCCGACAGATGACGGGCCGCCGCACCCCGCAGATCCACCCGGACCTTGGGCTGCATCGCGAACCCGACCGCCGCGACCAGACCCGCCAGCGCCTCGTCGTCCAGCGCCTCGGGCGTGTCGCCCTCCAGGTCCGGGACGAGCGCGTCGACGAGGGTGAGCGGTACGCGGTTGCTGTTCTGGTACGGGGTCAGCCGGTCCAGGACCGTCCGGGTGCCGACCCGGGCCACCGGGATCCCGTAGAAG
Source organism: Streptomyces sp. NPDC059567 (assembly GCF_042735655.1). NCBI lineage: Bacteria > Bacillati > Actinomycetota > Actinomycetes > Kitasatosporales > Streptomycetaceae > Streptomyces > Streptomyces sp. NPDC059567. The sequence goes on from NZ_JBHWBS010000012.1 coordinate 47,538, forward strand.
GCCCGCGCCGTCATCAGCGCCGTCGAGAAGCAGCCGACCACCAGCGCGGGCCGCAGCTCCCGGTACACGACCTCCGCGAGGACTGGCCGGTCGAGCACGGTCAGTTCGGCACCGAGCGCCTCCGCCTCCCCGGCCAGCCTCCGCGTCCAGGCGTCCGGCGCCGTCGGGTGCGGCTTGAAGACGAGCCTGCGGTGCCCGCGCGCGATCGCGCCGCGCACCATGCGTACGTGCAGCTCCTCCTCCTCGGCCGGGGTGAGCAGCGAGAGCGCCGCCAGGTACTGGCCGAGCAGCAGAGCGGGGCCGTCCTCCTCGGCGGCGGAGTCCGCCAGCTCCGCGACCACCTTCGTGAAGGCCTCCGTCGCCACCACCTCGGCCGTCGCCCCGAACTCGGCGAGCAGCAGCGGCGCGAGCCCGGGCACCAGGTCGAGATGGAGCAGCCGGCGCACCCGCTCGCCGACCAGCGGGTCGATCTTGTTGCGGGTCGGGCCGTAGCTCATCAGCCCGTCGGCGTACACATCGAGCGGAGCCTCGGAGAACAGCCGGGCGATCGTCAGGGCCGGCGCGACCTGCACCGACTCCACGACCAGTTCGACCCGGTCGTCGCCGAGCCCCCACAGCAGCCGCAGATGGCGCTCCAGCATCGGCAGGTCGTCCGCCCGGGGCGTCCAGCCGGAGGGGTGGAGCGGGGAGATCGCCTCGTTCCACGACAGCACGCCGTCGAACCGGCCGCGCAGTCGCTCGAAGCCGGGCATCTCGTCCAGCGCCGGCGTCGTCTCCGGCACCGCCGCGTTGTTGCCGACCAGCAGCAGACGCCGGTCGGCCGGGCCGAAGCAGCCGCTGTCCAGGGCGGCGGCCAGCGTCGTCGCGCCGTAGAGCGTCGACGCGTAGAAGATCTGGGTGGTCCTCACGCGGCGGCCTCCGTGGCCGAAGGGGCGGGCAGGGAGCTCACGCCCACGCGGCGGCGGCGCAGCTTGCGCAGCACGGCAGCCCGCTGCTCGTCCATCGAGCTCAGCGCGTCACCGAGCACGTCCTGCGGCATACGCCGCAGAGCGGCCGCGCTCATCGAACGCAATTTCTTCGCCACGGCCGGTTCGAATCGTTCGATCGATGAAATGTGGTGCGAAATGAGAGCGCAATAGGTGCGGACAGCCTTCGGAAGAAGCTGTTCCGCGTCCACGTCCTTCGCTGTTTCTTCGATCACCTGGTCGAAAGCACGGATGAAATCCAGCTGCCGTACATCTCCTATCTGCGTGAGCGAGGTGGAGACCCCGCGCCGGTAGAAGATCCCGAGCGTGCTGACGGCGGCGAAGGAATCCGCCTCCCGGTGCAGCTTCCAGATCCACGGCCGGTCCTCCGCCGTCCGCAGCCCGGGCGTGAAGTGCAGCAGTCCGCGGTCGAGCAGCCGCCGGTGGTACATCCCGGCCCAGGCGTAGGGATAGTCCACCGAGGTCGTCCGGTCGGCGGGCAGGATCGCGTCGCGCGGGCGCAGCACCTCGCCGCGCCGCCCGACCGGGGACCGGCGGACCGAGCGGTTCCGCCCCGTGCACACCACATGGTCGGTACGGAGGAAGTCGCAGTCCAGCTCGTCCATGGCCGTCACCAGCCGGGCGAAATGGCCGGGTGCGAGCCAGTCGTCCCCGTCAAGGAAGGCGAGGTACCGCCCACGGGCCGCGTCGAGTCCGGTGTTGCGCGCGGTGGCAAGCCCCTCGTTCTGCGGGTGTCTGATGAGGACGGCCCCCGGGACCTCGCGCGTCGCCCGTTCGAGGAGCTCCGGGGTCCCGTCCGTCGAACAGTCGTCGACAAGAAGGAACTCGAAGTCCTCACGGGCGTTCGCGCGCAAGCTTGCGAGGGTGTCGGGGGCATATGTCTGCACGTTGTAGAACGGCACGACGACGGAGAGCTTGACCACCCGGCCGACGCTAGGCGCCGCCCCGGCATTCGTTCTGACCGACAGAGAGATGTTCGGTGAACACGAAGAGGCGGGCGCCTTAACCGCCCCCGATCCCGTCCATTTTCAGAAGCGGTAAGGGCTCTGTTCACCGTTTGTTGTGGCTCAGTTGGGCCGGGAAACGGAATGCCTCTCTAGCGTCCTCGACGTGCCAGCAAGTACCAAAGAAGCGGTACGCGTCGCCGTACTCGCCGACTCCGACACCCGGTGGAAATGGGGCGCGCTCACCGCACGCCGCATCGCGGCCGCCGAGCCCACCGGTTTCGTCCTGCGCGGCCGGGCCACGCCCACCGCGCGCCAACTCGCCGAGACCGGGGTGTCCCGGACGCCCCCGCGCGAGGTGACGGGCGCGGAGTTCCTCCGAGAGGTACGGGACGGGGCGTACGACCTCGTCGTGCTCTCCCTCGTCGGCGGCACGGTCCGCGCGGTCCTCCAGGGGATCGCCGACCTGGGTCTGGAACGCCGCCCGGTGATCGTCACCGGCTATGTCGGCGTCGTCTACGAGAAGCTCGCCGACGGACTGCTCCTGCGCCACGGCGCGGACGTCGTCCTCGCCAACTCCCGCCACGACGCCGAGCGTTTCCGCGCCGTGTACGAAGGAGTGGGAGCCGACGCCTCCTCGGTGGTGGAGGCCGCGCTGCCGTTCCTCGGCGGCGCGCCCTACGCCCCCGAGGCCGGCCGGGACACCCTCGTCTTCGCCGCCCAGCCCTCCGTGCCGGTCACCCGCGCCGACCGTACGTACCTGCTCCGCAGGCTCGTCGAGCATGCCAGGCTGCACCCGGGGCGGGAGGTCCTGCTCAAGCTCCGCTCCAAGCCCGGCGAGCACACCACGCACCTGGAGGAGCTGCCGTACCAGAGGCTGGTGCGCGATCTGGACACCCCGCCCAACTTCCGCCTGGTGTACGGGCACATGGGCGAGGTCCTGGACCGCACCGACCTGCTGGTCACCGTCTCCTCGACGGCCGCGCTCGAAGCGCTCCACCGGCGGATCCCCACGGCGATCCTCACCGACATGGGCGTGCGCGAGGTCCTCGGCAACCACCACTTCATCGGCTCGGGACTGCTGACCTCCTTCGACCGGCTCGACGCCGACGTGCGCCCGGAGCCGGACGAGGAATGGCTCTCGCGGCAGGGCGTCGCCGCCGGGGGTTCGTACGAGAAGGCCTTCGACGCGGCCCGTGACCGGGTCGCGGATCTGCTCGCCGGGCCCGCGCTGCCCCCGATCACCCCCTACTACACAGCGGAGACGGCCCCCGGCTACCTGCCCGGGATCCTCGCCCGCCACCGCCTCGACGTGAGCGCGCCGGAGACCCGCGACAGCGGACTGCGCCGGATCGTCCGGGAGGCGGCGCGGGGCGCGTACCGCCACGGCGTCCAGCGTGTGGCCCCCGTCATCCGCCGCCTTGGAGAACTCTGATGACCACGACCGTGCTTGCCGTCATCCCGGCCCGGGGCGGCTCCAAGGGCGTCCCCGCCAAGAACCTCGCCCCGGTGGCGGGCCTTCCGCTGGTCTCCCGCGCCGTCCGTGCCTGCCTCGGCGCCCGACTGGTCACCGACGTCCTCGTCTCCACGGACGACGCCGCCATCGCCGCCGCCGCCCGAGCCGCCGGCGCCGAGGCGGTCCACCGCCCGGCGGCCATCGCCGGCGACACGGCCACCAGCGAGTCGGCCGTCCTGCATGCGATGGACGCCTTCGAGGCCACCCACGGCCGCCGCGTCGACGTGGTCCTCCTCGTGCAGTGCACCAGTCCCTTCCTCACGTCGGAGGAGGTCAACGGCACCGCCGAGAAGATCACCACCGGCGGCGCCGACACGGCCTTCACCGCGGCCCCGACCCACGGGTTCCTGTGGCGCGAGGGCACGGACGGCGGCTACGGCGTGAACCACGACAAGGCGCACCGCCCCCGCCGGCAGGACCGCGAGGCCGAGTACCTGGAGACCGGCGCCGTCTACGCGATGGACGCCGAGGGCTTCCGTACCCACGGACACCGCTTCTTCGGCCACACCGCGCTCGTCGTCACCGACCCCGCCCGGGTCCTGGAGATCGACGACCCGCACGACCTCGCCCGGGCCCGCGCGCTCGCGCCGCTGCTCGACACCCCGGTTGCCCCGCGCTTCGACGAAGTCGACGCCGTCGTCCTCGACTTCGACGGCACCCAGACCGACGACCGGGTCCATCTGGACTCCGAGGGCCACGAGTTCGTCTCCGCGCACCGCGGCGACGGCCTCGGCATCGCCGCCCTGCGGCGCGCGGGAATGCCCGTCCTGATCCTCTCCACGGAGCAGAACGCCGTCGTCGCCGCCCGTGCCCGCAAGCTCGCCGTCCCCGTCCTGCACGGCATCGACCGCAAGGACCTCGCCCTCAAGCAGTGGTGCGAGGAACAGGGCATCGACCCGCAGCGCGTCCTCTACGCGGGCAACGACGTCAACGACCTCCCGTGCTTCCACCTCGTCGGCTGGCCCGTCGCGGTGGCGAGCGCGCACGACTCCGTACGGGCCGCCGCCCGTGCGGTGACCCTCACCCCCGGTGGCTCCGGAGCCGTCCGCGAGATCGCGGCCTGGCTTCTCGGACCCGAGCTCGACACCCCCAACTCGTAAGGAACGTCAAGAATATGAACACGCGCACTCGTACGTTCGGCAGCAAGACCGCCGGCCCGGGCCACGCCGTCTACGTCACCGGCGAGATCGGCATCAACCACAACGGCGAGCTCGAGAACGCCATCGCGCTCATCGACGTCGCCGCCGACGCCGGCTGCGACGCCGTGAAGTTCCAGAAGCGCACGCCGGAGATCTGCACCCCGCGCGACCAGTGGGACATCGAGCGCGACACCCCCTGGGGCCGGATGACGTACATCGACTACCGCCACCGCGTGGAGTTCGGCGAGGACGAGTACCGCGCCATCGACGAGCACTGCAAGAAGCGCGGCATCGACTGGTTCGCCTCCCCGTGGGACACCGAGGCCGTCGCCTTCCTGGAGAAGTTCGACGTCCCGGCCCACAAGGTCGCCTCCGCCTCCCTCACCGACGACGAGCTGCTGCGCGCCCTGCGCGAGACCGGCCGCACGGTCATCCTGTCGACGGGCATGTCCACCCCGAAGCAGATCCGCCACGCGGTCGAGGTCCTCGGCTCGGACAACATCCTGCTCTGCCACGCGACGTCCACGTACCCGGCGAAGGCCGAGGAGCTCAACCTCCGCGTGATCAACACGCTGAAGGAGGAGTACCCGAACGTCCCGATCGGCTACTCCGGCCACGAGACCGGCCTCCAGACCACGCTGGCCGCCGTCGCGCTCGGCGCCACCTTCGTCGAGCGTCACATCACCCTCGACCGCGCCATGTGGGGCTCCGATCAGGCCGCCTCCGTCGAGCCGCAGGGCCTGCAGCGCCTCGTCCGCGACATCCGCACCATCGAGACCGCGCTCGGTGACGGCGTCAAGAAGGTATACGAGTCGGAGCTCGGCCCGATGAAGAAGCTCCGCCGGGTCCAGGGGCTCGTCGCCGCATGACCGGCCAGCTGGCGTTCGTCGAGAGCCCGGTCCAGCTGCTGAACGTCCTGGAGTGGGCACACGCCCAGTCGCCCGCCGCCGCCGGGGCCCCCACGGCCCCCGGCGGCCGGGGCCCTGATGCGCCCCGCCTCGGTGTGGGCGATCGTCCCGCTGGGCGTGGGGGAGGGTGGGCAGATCCCCACGACGGCGCCGCACCCGTGGGAATCGGGAGCCCGGGCCCGGCACGGGCGCCGTCCGTCGTGCCCACCACGGGGGGCGGGGAGGCCGCGGCTTCCCTCACCCTCGTCGTCCTCTCGCCGACCGACCCCATGTCGCGCGGCCAGCTGCGCCGGATGGCGCAGCTGGCCCGTGACGACGGGTTCACCGTCCGCTGGCAGGATGCCCGCGGCGGCCGCGGCTCGCTCGTCCGTACGCTGCGGGACCTCGCCCCGCTGCTGCGGGCGGCGGAGCGGGTGATCGTCGGGGACCCCTTCTCCCGCTACGTCCAGCTGCTGCTCACCCTCTTCGCCCCCAAGCAGCTGACCGTCGTCGACGACGGCACCGCCACCATGGAGTACGCCGCCCAACTGGCCCGTGGCGAACGACTGGTGCGCTGGCACCGGCGCGGCAGCAGCAGGGGCCCGCGCGAACTCGTGCTCGCCCCGGTCTCGGCCGCGGCCCGGCGCAAGCTGGCCCCCACACGTCGCCGAGCGGTCGAGATCTTCACCTCGCTCCCGGTCGAACCGCCCCCGGGCACCACCGTCACCGCGAACACCTTCGCCTGGACCCGGGCCCGCTTCGGCCCGCCCCGTCTGACCCGGGGCTCCGACCTGGTCGGGACCTCACTGGTGGAGACGGGCGTCATCGACGCGGACCAGTACACGCGCGCCGTCGCCGACCTCGCGGCCACCCACGGCGCCACCCGCTACTTCGCGCACCGCCGTGAGAGCGCGGAGAAGCTGCACCGGATCGCGGTGGAGACCGGCCTGGAGATCGTCCGGCCCGATCTGCCCCTGGAGCTGATCGCCCGACGCGGCCCGATCGGCCGCACCGTGGTCAGCTTCCCCTCGACGGTGGTCCACACCCTCCCCCTGGCCCTCGCGGGCACGGGAGTGAAGGTGGCGGTCTGCGAGATCGCCCCGGAGTGGCTGAAGGCGAACGTCTCGCCCCGCGCCCAGGGCTTCCTGGCCGGAGTCGCGGGCACGGCCGCCTTCGAGGTGGACCGGCTCACGGCGCGCGCCACCCCGACGGCGGAACGGTTCGAATTCGGGTGAGCTTACCCACAAGGGGTGGTCGTCATGCCTCGTGAACCCACTTTCTTTCCCCTATCGGGCTGAAGTTTTCGTGATCAACGGGCAGTTGATCTCTGAAGGGGCCTACCCTTCAAAAGGTGAACCAGTTGAAGTCCCGTGAGCCCGGCTCCGTCGCTCTGCCCGGAACGCTGTCCGAACCCCTGCGCACCGAACTGATCGTGTTCCGCAGGGACTTGCACATGCACCCCGAGCTCGGCAACCAGGAGTTCCGTACCACCGCTGCGCTCAAGGCCCGCCTGGAGGCGGCCGGACTCGCGCCTCAGGTGCTGGCCACCGGTACCGGGCTCATCTGTGACATCGGCACCTGGGACAGAGGACGTCCCATGCTGGCCATTCGCGCCGACATCGACGCGCTGCCCATCCCGGACGTCAAGACCGTCTCGTACCGCTCCACCGTGCCCAACCGCGCCCACGCGTGCGGCCATGACGTCCACACCACCGCCGTCCTCGGCGCGGGGCTCGTGCTCGCCGAGCTCGACCGGAAGGGGCTGCTGCCCCGGGCCGTGCGGCTGATCTTCCAGCCCGCCGAGGAGGTGCTGCCCGGCGGCGCCGCCGACACCATCGAGTCCGGGGTCCTGGACGGCGTCGGCCGGATCATCGCGGTCCACTGCGACCCGAAGGTGGACGCCGGCCGCATCGGACTGCGCCCCGGCCCCATCACCTCCGCCTGCGACCGGCTCGAGGTCACCCTCGACGGCCCCGGCGGCCACACGGCTCGCCCGCACCTCACCACCGACCTGGTCACCGCCGCCGCCCGGATCGCCACCGACGTCCCGGCCCTGCTGGCCCGACGGGTGGACGCCCGTTCCGGGCTCGCGGTCACCTGGGGCCGTATCGAGGCCGGCCACGCCTGCAACGTCATCCCGCAGCACGCCGAGCTCTCCGGCACCGTCCGCTGCCTCGACCTGCCCAGCTGGCGCGACGCCCCCGACCTGGTCCACGCGGCGATCGACGAGATCGCCACCCTCCACCGCGCCAAGTCGACCATCAACTACGTCCGGGGCGTCCCCCCGGTCGTCAACGACCCGGTCATCACCGAACTGCTCCGTGACGCGATGACCGCCCGCCGCGGACCGTACGCGATCGAGGACACCGAGCAGAGCCTCGGCGGCGAGGACTTCTCCTGGTACCTGGAGCACGTCCCGGGCGCCATGGCCCGCCTGGGCACCCGTACGCCGGGCGACACGACACGCCGTGACCTCCACGCGGGCGACTTCGACGTGGACGAGCGGGCCATCGCCGTGGGCGTCGAGCTCTTCACGGCCGCCGCCCTGATCGACGGAACCCCGAAGCGCTGAGGGCGGAGGGGGCGCCCGCGCCCCCTCGGCCGTTCGGACCAACACGGCGCGGAGTGTCGCGGAACAACCGCTCCACGTGACGTGCCGGCGTGTATAACCGGTCGTGCCGGGGCGGCCGGTCTCGATCGTTCCCTTGGCTCGTTCGCGACGATCCGATAACGACTCATGAACGGGTCTTTAACTGACATCTACGCGCGTTACGATCCACGCGAAACCAGCGCCGGAAGAGGCGCTTTCGGTCAGTCTCGAAGGGACCCTCCTCTTGCGCCGGGTATCCAAGATCGTTTCCGCGTCCGTCGTGACCGCGGCCCTCGCTCTCACCGCCACCGCTTGTGGTGAGTCGTCCACCGAGTCCGGTTCCGACTCGGACACCATCAAGGTCGGCATGGCCTACGACGTCGGCGGCCGTGGCGACAACTCGTTCAACGACTCCGCCGCCCGTGGCCTCGACAAGGCCAAGGCCGACCTCGGTGTCGAGACCAAGGAGCTCACCGCCAAGACCGGTGAGACCCCGGCCGACCGCGAGCAGCGCCTCACGTCCCTCGCCGAGGGTGGCTTCAACCCCGTCATCGGTGTCGGCTTCGCCTACAAGGACGCCATCGACAAGGTCGCCGCGAAGTTCCCGAAGACCACCTTCGGCCTGGTCGACTCGGTCTCCGAGGCGAAGAACGTCGACTCGATCGTCTTCACCGAGGAGCAGGGCTCGTACCTCGCCGGTGTCGCGGCCGCCCTCAAGTCCAAGGACGGCAAGATCGGCTTCATCGGCGGCGTCGACACCCCGCTGATCAAGAAGTTCGCCGCCGGCTTCCAGCAGGGCGTCAAGGACACCAAGCCGGACGCCTCGGTCACGATCCAGTACCTGTCCACCGGTACGGACTTCTCCGGCTTCGGCGCCCCGGACAAGGGCAAGGCCGCCGCCAAGGGCATGCTCGACAAGGGCATCGACGTCATCTATGCCGCCGCGGGCGGCTCGGGTGCCGGTGCCATCGAGGCCGTCGCCGCCAAGCCGGGCACCTGGGCGATCGGTGTCGACTCGGACCAGGCCAAGGACCCGGCCCTGTCCAAGTACGCCGGCTCGATCATGACCTCGATGGTCAAGAACGTCGACACCGGTGTCTTCGAGCTCGTCAAGTCCGTCCAGGACGGTAAGCCGGCGACCGGCACGCACGTCTACTCGCTGGCCGAGAACGGTGTCTCCCTGACCACCACCGGTGGCCACCTCGCCGACATCCAGGCCAAGCTGGACGAGGCCAAGCAGAAGATCATCGACGGTCAGATCAAGGTCAACACGACCCTCTGACGTACGTCGGAGGGGGGGGCGCGAGCGGCGGGGGGCGCGCCACCCCGCCCGCCCCCCACCGCGCCCGCCCCCGGCCGGGTGCGGGTTA
>NZ_JBHWBS010000012.1:56979-61685 GCF_042735655.1 Streptomyces sp. NPDC059567
GCCCACACCCACCCTCTGTGAGAGGGGGGGCGGGCGCGCGGCCGCGCGGCGCGCCCCCCCCGCGGGCCCCAAATCACAGTTGTGCCCGCGGGCAGTTGAACGATTTTCCAGAAGCTACGCGCGTAGCGTCCGCCGTACAGGGTATTTTTCGCCACCGACAGCGCCTGCGCACCGGCCTCATCCCCTCCTCACGCTCCCTGCCTAGGAGAGTGCGTCATCAAAGCCTCCAGCCCCAGCAGTCCCAACGCCGTAGAACTCCGCGGCATCACCAAGCGTTTCCCGGGAGTCGTGGCCAACCACGACATCGACATCACCGTGCGCCGCGGCACCGTGCACGCCCTCGTGGGCGAGAACGGCGCGGGCAAGTCGACCCTGATGAAGATCCTCTACGGCATGCAGAAGCCGGACGAGGGCACCATCACGGTCGACGGCGAGCTGGTGACGTTCCACAACCCCGGAGACGCCATCGCCCGCGGTGTCGGCATGGTGCACCAGCACTTCATGCTCGCGGACAACCTCACCGTCCTCGAGAACGTCGTCCTCGGCTCCGAGAAGCTGTACGGCATCGGCGACAAGGCCCGCGCCAAGATCAAGGAGATCTCCGACGCGTACGGCCTCGGCATCCGCCCGAACGCCCTCATGGAGGACCTCGGTGTGGCCGACCGTCAGCGCGTGGAGATCCTCAAGGTCCTCTACCGCGGCGCCCGCACCCTGATCCTCGACGAGCCGACCGCCGTGCTCGTCCCGCAGGAGGTCGACGCGCTCTTCGACAACCTGCGCGAGCTCAAGGCCGAGGGCCTCACGGTCATCTTCATCTCGCACAAGCTGGGCGAGGTGCTGTCGGTCGCCGACGAGATCACCGTCATCCGGCGCGGCACCACGGTCGGCACCGCCGACCCGAAGCACACCACCACCAAGCAGCTCGCCGAGCTGATGGTCGGCGCCGAGCTGCCCTCGCCGGAGACCCGCGAGTCGACGGTCACGGACGTGCCGATGCTGACGGTCCAGGACCTGTCGCTGAGCGCCGTCGACCCCGACGGTGTGGTCCGCGCGGTCCTCGGCGGCATCACCTTCACCATCCACAAGGGTGAGGTGCTCGGCATCGCCGGCGTCGAGGGCAACGGCCAGTCCGAGCTCGTCGACACGATCATGGGCATGCGCAACGCCGACCGGGGTGTCGTGACCCTCGACGGCGCGGACATCTCCGCCGCTCCGACGCGCAAGCGGCGCGAGGGCGGCATCGGCTGCATCCCCGAGGACCGCCACCGGCACGGTCTGCTCCTGGAGGCCCCCCTCTGGGAGAACCGCATCCTCGGCCACGTCACCGAGAAGCCCAACTCCAAGGGCGCCATCCTCGACCTCAAGGCCGCCCGCAAGGACACCGAGCGCATCGTCCGCGAGTACGACGTCCGTACCCCCGGCATCGAGGTCACCGCGGCCTCCCTCTCCGGCGGAAACCAGCAGAAGCTGATCGTCGGCCGCGAGATGAGCCACGACCCCAAGCTGCTGATCGCCGCGCACCCCACCCGGGGTGTGGACGTCGGCGCGCAGGCGCAGATCTGGGACCAGATCCGTGCGGCTCGCCGCGAAGGCCTGGCGGTCCTGCTGATCTCCGCCGACCTGGACGAGCTGATCGGCCTCTCCGACACCCTGCGCGTGATGTACCGCGGCCGGCTCGTCGCGGACGCCGACCCGGCGACCATCACCCCGGAGGAGTTGGGCTCGGCCATGACCGGCGCCGCCGCCGGCCACCTTGAGCACCCTGAGAGCCCTGAGGGCACCGACGGCCCGGAGGACGAGGCCCGATGAAGAAGTTCGACAAGGAGCGGCTGCTCCTCGGCATCGCGGCACCGCTGCTCGCGATCGTCGCCGCCTTCCTGATCACCGCCCTGGTGCTCGCGGCCACCGGCAAGGAGCCGTTCAGCGCCTTCGGCATCATGTTCGACTACGGCATCAAGTCGGACAGCCAGGTCTACATCATCAACAAGGCGACGACGTACTACCTGGCGGGCATCGCGGTGGCCATCGGCTTCCGCATGAACCTGTTCAACATCGGTGTCGACGGCCAGTACCGTCTCGCGGCCTTCTTCGCCGCCGCCGTCGGCGGGGCGCTGACCCTGCCGGGCATCGTCCAGATCCCGCTGATCATTATCACGGCGATGATCGTCGGCGCCATGTGGGCGGGCATCGCCGGTGTCCTCAAGACCACGCGGGGCGTCAGTGAGGTCGTCTCGACGATCATGCTGAACTTCATCGCGACCGCGATCATCGGATACCTGCTCCAGCCCGGCCGCCTCGGCCACCTGGACGCGGCCGGCACCAAGGTCGCCACGACCCCGCTGCCGGAGTCCTCGCACTTCTTCGAGTTCCCGACCACGCCGACCCCGATCTACGGCTTCGTCGTCATCGCGGCCATCGCGGGCGTCGGCTACTGGTTCACGCTCTCCCGCACCCGCTTCGGCTTCGACCTGCGCACCGTCGGCCAGTCCGACACGGCCGCCGCGGCCAGCGGTGTCAACGTGAAGAAGATGGTCGTCACCTCGATGCTGATCTCCGGCGCCATGGCCGGTCTGATCGGTATGCCGACGCTGCTCAACGACTCGTACGAGTTCGGCGGCGACTTCCCCGTCGGCATCGGCTTCACCGGTATCGCCATCGCCCTGCTCGGCCGCAACCACCCGATCGGCATCGCGCTCGCGGCGATCCTCTGGGCCTTCCTGGAGCGCGGTGGCCAGCAGCTGGAGTTCGAGGAGTACGACCGGGAGATCGTCGGCGTCATGCAGGGCGTGATCGTCCTCTGCGTCGTCATCGCCTACGAAGTCGTCCGCCGCTACGGCATCAAGCGCCAGCAGCGTCAGGTCGGCGAGAAGCTCGCGGCCCAGGCCCGTTCCAACGACACGACGGAGGTGTCGGCGTGACCGCCACGGCGACTTCCACCCCGCCGCCCGCCGCGCCCAAGGCGGCCGGTGGCAAGGGCGGCCGCACCCGCCTCTCCCTGCCCTGGATCCTGCTGATCGTCGCGGGCGGGCTCATCGCCCTCTCCGCCGTCCGGGCCATCACCGGCGCGCAGGACCTCACCTCGGCCGGCCAGATCGGCGCCGCGCTCTCGCTCGCCGTGCCGATCGGCCTCGCCGGTCTCGGCGGTCTGTGGTCCGAGCGCGCGGGCGTGGTCAACATCGGCCTCGAAGGCATGATGATCCTCGGCACCTTCTTCGGTGCCTGGGCCGGCTGGCAGACCAGCCCCTGGCTCGGCATCCTCGCCGGCATCGTGGGCGGCATGCTCGGCGGTCTGCTGCACGCGGTCGCCACCGTCACCTTCGGTGTCGACCACATCATCTCCGGTATCGCGATCAACATCCTCGCGGTCGGTTTCACCACCTACTTCGCCAAGCTGTGGTTCAACAGCGGCGAGGCCGCGGCCAAGGGCGGCAGCCCGAAGCAGTCCCCGCCGGCCGAGGAGATCACCTCGGTCACGATCCCCGGTCTGTCCGACTGGCTGGCCGACATCGAGAAGCACCACTGGTTCCTGGTCTCGGACATCGCCGGCATCCTCGGCGGCCTCGTCACCAACGTCTCGGTGGTCACGATCATCGCCGTACTGCTGGTGATCGGTACGTTCTTCGTGCTGTGGAAGACCGCGTTCGGTCTGCGGCTGCGCTCCTGCGGTGAGAACCCGATCGCGGCCGAGTCCCTCGGTGTCAACGTCTACAAGTACAAGTACATCGCCGTGATCGTCTCCGGCGGTCTCGCCGGTCTCGGTGGCGCGTTCCTGTCGCTGGTCACCTCGCACATCTACAACGAGGGCCAGACCGGTGGCCGTGGCTACATCGGCCTCGCGGCGATGATCTTCGGCAACTGGCGGCCGGGCGGCCTGGCCATGGGCGCCGGCCTGTTCGGCTTCGCCGACGCGCTCCAGCTGCGCAGCGGCGGCGAGTCCGTGCACGCGCTGCTCCTGCTGCTGTTCGCGGTCCTGGTGGCCATCGCGGCCTGGAAGGCGTACAAGAAGCGCTGGATCACCTCCTCGATCGCCATCGTCATCGGTGTCGGCGTCTTCATCTGGTACCTCGGCACGGAGACGGTCCCGGTCGAGTTCGTCAGCGCCACGCCGTACGTGGTCACGCTGCTGGTGCTGTCGCTCTCCGCGCAGCGTCTGCGGATGCCCAAGGCGGACGGCATGCGCTACCGCAAGGGCGAGGGCAAGTGACGCCCAGCGCCCAGGCGCCGGACTGGGAGGCCCTCCGGGAGGCCGCGCGGGACGCCATGTCCCGGGCGTACGCCCCGTACTCGGGCTACCCGGTCGGCGCCGCCGCGCTCGTCGACGACGGGCGCGTCGTCTCCGGCTGCAACGTGGAGAACGCCTCGTACGGCCTCGGGCTGTGCGCGGAGTGCGGGCTCGTCTCGCAGCTCCAGGCGACCGGCGGCGGGCGGCTGACCCACTTCGTCTGCGTCGACGGCCTGGGCGGCCCGCTGGTGCCGTGCGGACGGTGCCGGCAGCTGCTGTACGAGTTCGGCGGCCCCGAACTCGTACTGGAGACCCCGGAGGGGCTTCTGACGCTGGCGGAGATGCTGCCGCAGGCGTTCGGCCCCGGCCACCTCGCCAAGTAGGACCTCGGAGCGGGGCCGACCGCACCCACGGGGTGGGCGCCCCCCCCCAAGCCCCCCAGACCCGGGGTAATAGGCGCCCCAAGATCAGCAAAAACCACAAA
>NZ_JBHWBS010000012.1:61695-92239 GCF_042735655.1 Streptomyces sp. NPDC059567
GGGCTGCTGGGGGGGGGGTCGGGGGGGCGCGGGGGGTCCGCCCCCGCCCACCCCCCTACGTCGCCCCCGGCCCCGCCCCTCCCGCCGGGGGGGGCCCCCCCGCTCCTCCTTTCCCCCTCTATGCGCGTAGAAAGAGGCACCACATGGACGTCATCTCCGTCATCCGCACCAAGCGGGACAAGGGCGAGCTGAGCCCCGAGCAGATCGACTGGGTCATCGACGCCTACACCCGCGGCGAGGTCGCGGACGAGCAGATGTCGGCCCTGGCCATGGCGATCCTGCTCAACGGCATGAACCGCGGCGAGATCGCCCGCTGGACCGCGGCGATGATCGCCAGCGGCGAGCGCATGGACTTCTCGTCCCTCTCCCGCCCGACCTCCGACAAGCACTCCACCGGTGGCGTCGGCGACAAGATCACCCTTCCGCTCGCCCCGCTCGTCGCCGCGTGTGGCGCGGCCGTGCCGCAGCTGTCGGGCCGGGGCCTCGGCCACACCGGTGGCACGCTCGACAAGCTGGAGTCCATCCCGGGCTGGCGCGCGCTGCTCTCCAACGAGGAGATGCTGCACGTCCTGGACACCACCGGCGCGGTCATCTGCGCGGCCGGCGACGGCCTGGCCCCCGCCGACAAGAAGCTCTACGCCCTGCGCGACGTGACGGGCACGGTCGAGGCGATCCCGCTGATCGCGTCCTCGATCATGTCGAAGAAGATCGCCGAGGGCACCGGTTCGCTCGTCCTGGACGTCAAGGTCGGCACCGGCGCCTTCATGAAGAACCTCGCGGACGCGCAGGAGCTGGCCCACACGATGGTCGGCCTCGGCACGGACAGCGGTGTGAAGACGGTCGCGCTGCTCACCGACATGTCCACCCCGCTCGGCCTCACGGCCGGCAACGCCCTCGAGATCCGCGAGTCCGTCGAGGTCCTGGCGGGCGGCGGCCCGGCGGACGTCGTCGAGCTGACGATCGCGCTGGCGCGCGAGATGCTCGACGCGGCGGGGATCAAGGACGCGGACCCGGCGAAGGCGCTGGCGGACGGCTCGGCGATGGACGTCTGGCGCCGCATGATCGCGGCCCAGGGCGGCGACCCGGACGCGGCCCTCCCGGTCGCCCGCGAGACGCAGGTCGTCACGGCCCCGTCCTCGGGCGTGCTGACCCGCCTCGACGCCTACGACATCGGCATCGCCGCCTGGCGCCTCGGCGCCGGCCGCGCCCGCAAGGAGGACCCGGTGCAGGCCGGCGCCGGTGTCGAGCTCCACGCCAAGCCGGGCGACACGGTCACGGCGGGCCAGCCGCTGGTGACCCTGCACACGGACACCCCGGAGAAGTTCGACTACGCCCTGAAGTCCCTGGCCGGCGCCTGGGACATCGCCCCGGAGGGCACGGCGTTCACCCCGACCCCGATCGTCCTGGACCGCATCGCCTGAGGAATATGCCTCTGACGCCTTCGGGTGAACGGGACCGGTGGACCTCCACCGGTCCCGTTCGGCATGCGGCGCGAGCCTCCGATGAGTTCCGGCCCTGGCGGGGGTCTCCCAGATGTGGACACCAGTCAACCGCTCGAACTGACCCTTGCCGCCCGGGCCACCCCGGACGAGATCGCCCGGCTGTGCGCCGTACTGGAACGGTGGCCGCCCACCGACGTGGTCTGTGACGTCGGCGGGCTCACCCATGCCGATCTCGCGGCCGTGAACGCCCTGGCCCGGCTGAAGCTCGCCGCCGGGCGTCTCGGGCATCGGCTGCGGTTCCGGGGCGCCGGCGGCGAGCTGCTGCTGCTCCTCGATCTGGTCGGCCTCGCCGACCTCGTATGACTAGGCCTCCAGCCGCTCCGGCAGGTCGAAGAGCGGGAACCAGCGCTTCGTGTCCAGGAAGAAGTCCATCCCGCCCACCTTGCCGTCCCGCAGCTCCAGGACGATCAGCGCCCACGGGCTGTAACCGCCCTCGGGGTCCGGGTGATACTGCGCGAAGGCCGGTGAGCCGTTCGCCACGGTCGGCACCAGCTTCGAGCCCGAGCAGACCTCGCCGACCCCGAGCATCCAGCCCACGATGTCGTCGTGTCCCCGCAGCCACAGGTCGTACGGCGGCATGGACATCGTCGCGTCCTCGTGCAGGAGCGCCGTCAGCGCCTTCATGTCGTACCCCTCGAAGGCGGCGACATAGCGCTCCAGGAGCTCCTTCTGCTCCTCGTCCAGGGGGTCCGCGGTGTCCGAGGCCGTCGGCTCGTTCTCCGCGATCGTGGCGCGCGCCCGCTGGAGCGCGCTGTTCACCGAGGCGACCGTGGTGTCGAGCAGCTCCGCGACCTCGCTCGCCTTCCAGGCCAGCACCTCGCGCAGGATCAGCACGGCCCGCTGCTTCGGCGGAAGATGCTGCAGCGCGGCGACGAACGCGAGCCGTACGGTCTCGCGGGACACCGCCGTGTCCGCCGGGTCGGCCACCGACGGCAGGACCCGGCCGTCCGGCACCGGCTCCAGCCACGTGATCTCCGGCCGGGCGGTCAGCTGCGCCTGCGCGACCGGTGTCGCGGCGGTCAGATCCATCGGCCGGGCCCGTCTGTTGCCCGCGTTCAGCGAGTCGAGGCAGACGTTGGTCGCGATGCGGTACAGCCAGGAGCGCAGCGACGAGCGTCCCTCGAAGGAGTCGATGGACCGCCAGGCGCGGACCATCGTGTCCTGCACGGCGTCCTCGGCCTCGAACGAGGAGCCGAGCATCCTGTAGCAGTAACCGGTCAGCTCCGTGCGGTACTTCTCCAGCTCGGAATTCCGGTCCGCGGTCGCCGGCTCACTCATGCAGGTCCACCCCACTCGCCCCTCACCGGCACCGGTGCTGTGCCGATGAGGGGAAGCTACCGCAGCCCACTGACAGCCGGGGTCAGGTTCCGGGCTTCCGTCCGTAGACGTACACGTCGTCGCCGTTCCTGAGCAGGTTCCAGTACGCCTTCGCATCGGCCGGACGCATGTTCACGCAGCCGCCCGAACCCGGGGGGTTCCACATGGACTTGGTGGTGGAGTGGAACGCCTGCCCGCCGTCGAAGAACTGCGAGTACGGCATGGACACGTGGTAGATCGTCGACCAGTGGTTGATGTTGCGCCAGTAGATCCTCTTGAGGCCGGTACGGGTCTCGGTCCCGTCCTTGCCCGTACGGACGGGCACCGGGCCGTACTTCAGCGTCGCGCCGTCCTGGATCCAGGTCAGCTGCCGCGTCAGGTCGACGCAGGCGATCCGGCCCTTGTTGGTCGGGCACTTCCGGGCCGCGTTCGGGTTCTTCCCGGCCGCCTTCTGCGCCAGCATCGTGGACATCGTCCGCCAGGTCAGCGGACCGGCGTACCCCTGCGTCGGGGTGATGCCGTGCGTGCGCTGGAACGCCTGGATCGCCTTGCAGTCGGCGAGCGACTGCCGCCCGTCCACCGTCCGCCCCAGGAACTTCTCCACCTGCTTCTGGTACGGCCCCGTCGTCACGTTGCACGACGCGGCCTGCGCCGTCCCCGCGCCGAGAGCGACCGTCAGCGGCACCACCATGGAGGTGATGCCGAGGGCGATCCCCGCCCGCTTCCGTATACCGTTCATGATCACCAACTCCCCCTTGAGTCCTAAGACTTAGGACGAGCGGGGGAGCCTTCCGGTTGTACGGATCCGGGACGGAATCAGTGAGCCGTACGCAGCCGGGGGCAGCGGGCCTCGGCGCGCGCCGCCACCCGCGCGCTGTGGCTGCCGTAGAGCGTGATCGACACGACGCCGAGGACGGCGATCAGGCCGAGGAGGACCGTGCCGGCCCAGCCGCCGGAGTGGAAGGCGATCGCGCCGAGCGTGCCACCCGCGCTGCTGCCCAGGTAGTACGCGGACTGGTAGAGCGCCGACGCCTGCGCGCGGCCGGTCTTGGCCGTACGGCTCACCGAGGAGGAGGCGACCGCGTGTCCGGCGAAGAAGCCGGCCGTGATCAGGACCAGGCCGAGCAGGACGGCGGCGAGGTCGTCGGCGAGCGAGAGCAGCAGGCCCGCCGCGGTCGTGCCGACGGCCAGGTAGAGCGCCCCGCGCCGGCCGAGGCGGCCGACCAGCTTCCCGGCGGCGGCCGAGGAGACCGTACCGACGAGGTAGACCAGGAAGATCGAGCCGACCACACCCTGCGGGAGCGAGAACGGGGCCTCGACCAGGCGGTAGCCGATCACGGTGTACACCGCGCCGAACACCGTCATGAACAGCGCGCCGATCGCGTACAGGCGCATCAGCAGCGGGTCGGCGAGGTGGGTGCGGACCGTCTTCGCCAGTGCCCTCGGGTTCAGCGAACCGGGCGTGAAGTGACGGGCCTTAGGGAGCAGCAGACGGAAGACGACCGCGCAGGCCACCGCCATCAGACCGACCGCGAGGAGCCCCGCGCGCCAGCCCCACATCTGGGACGCCCAGCCGGTGACGATCCGGCCGCTCATGCCGCCGATCGAGTTGCCCGCGACGAACAGGCCGATCGCGGCGACCAGCGCCTTCGGCCGCACCTCCTCGGCGAGGAACGCCATGGCGGAGGCGGGCAGACCCGCGAGCGCCGCTCCCTGGACCGCGCGCAGGGCGATCAGCCACTCGAGGTTCGGGGCGAAGGGGACGAGGAGTCCGACGATCACCGCGACGGCGAGCGACCACGTCATCATCGTGCGCCGCCCGAGGCGCTCGGAGAGGGCGCTCAGCGGGAGGACGAGGAGGGCGAGCGCGCCGGTGGCGGCGGAGACCGTCCAGGAGGCCGCGGAGGCGGTGGCACCGAACTCCGCCGAGATCGCGGGGAGGAGGGCCTGGGTGGAGTAGAGGAGGGCGAAGGTGGCGAGTCCGGCGGCGAAGAGGGCGAAGCTCATGCGGCGGTAGCCGGAGGCACCGGGAGTGAGGCGGGTGTCGGCGGCCGTGCTGGTGGCGGCCGCCTTGGTACTGGCGGAAGGCATGTCTCGAACGTAGGACGATTCATTTCATGCGTCCAATGCACGGAACTGCTGTAATCGTTCCCATGGTGCATGAGTACAGGTCACAGGGTCGGCTGTCACCGAGTAGTTACGAAGAAGACATGGGGCTGGTGCTCGCGCCTCGGCTCGCGTACTTCGCGGCGGTGGCCCGGCACGAGCATGTGACCAGGGCGGCGGCCGAGATGGGGGTGCCGCAGTCGACGCTGTCGCGGGCGATGGTCCGGCTGGAACAGGACCTCGGGGTGGCGCTCTTCGCCCGCAAGGGCCGCACGGTCTCGCTCACCCCGGCCGGCCGCACCTTCTACGCCTCGGCCGAGCGGGCGCTCGCCGAGGTGGAGCGGGCGGCCGACTCCGTACGGGCGGACGCGGACCCGGCGGCGGGGCGGGTCGCCTTCGGGTTCCTGCACACCATGGGTTCCGAGACCGTCCCCGGACTCATCCGCGCCTTCCGGGTCGACCACCCCCGGGTCCGCTTCACCCTCGTGCAGAACTACGGCGAGGCGATGATCGAACGGCTGCGGGCCGGGGACCTGGACCTGTGCCTCACCTCGCCCGTGCCCGACGCACCGGACCTGGTCGCCCGGCGCATCGACGAACAGCGGCTGCGGCTCGTGGTCCCCGACGACCACCGGCTCGCCTCGCGCAAGCGGGTGCGCCTCGCGGAGGCCGCCGAGGAGACGTTCGTGACCCTGGAGCCCGGCTACGGGCTGCGCCGCATCACCGACGACCTGTGCGCCGAGGCCGGGTTCACGCCGCGCGTCGCCTTCGAGGGCGAGGAGGCCGAGACCCTGCGCGGCCTGGTCGCGGCCGGTCTCGGCGTCGCCCTGCTGCCCCCGCCGGCCGTCCCGCGCCCCGGCGTCGTCGAGCTGACGGTGACGGCACCGCGCGCGGTCCGCGAGATCGGCGTGGCCTGGCTCGACGGCCACCCCGACACGGCGCCGGTGGCGGCCTTCAAGAAGTTCCTGCTGAGCAAGCGGGGGAGCCTGCTGCCGGACTGACGCTTTCGCCCCTACCGGCGCGGCCCGCGCCCGAACCCCGCCGCCAGGGGCATCCGCAGGCCCAGCGGAGGCGGGGCCGCCAGCGCGTCGGCGACCGGGCGGGCATAGGGGTGGGTGAAGAGCGAACCGAGGACGAAGTCCGTGGCCAGGGCCCGGATTTCGTCGTTGTACTGGCGCAGCGCGTGGCCGTCCGAGTGGACCTCGAAGCGGCAGGTGTCGCGGTTCGACTTCTTCGCCCGCTCCGCGAGCCGGTACGACAGCTCCGGATCCGTCCGGGCGTCGTTCGTGCCGTGTGCGATCAGCACCCGGCGCCCCACCAGCTGGCGCACCGGCTCCGGCTCCGCCGCCACGTCGTCCTCCGGCAGCCAGGGCGCCAGCGCGAGCACCGCGTCGACCGCCGTGTGCCCGGCCGCCCGCAGCGCGGCCCGCGCGCCCATCCCGTGTCCCACGAGGCAGACCGGGACGTCTCCGTAGCGCCGCACCGTCTCCGCCACCGCCCAGGAGGCGTCCGCGGCCAACTGGGCGTCCGTGCCGTTCCAGCCGCGCCCCCGGTAGCGCACCACGTGCACCACCAGACCGTCCGCGCGCCCCGCCGCGGCCAGCCGCCGCCCCAGCGGCAGCAGCGCCGCATGGGCCCGGACCGACGCGCCCCGCGCGGACGCCACCACCCCGTCCGGAAGAAGCAGGACCACACCGCCCACCGCCGTACCGGGGTGCGATGCGCCGACGGGCCGTCCGAGCCGGGGTGTCCGGCTGCCGGCAGTCCCTACGAGTGCGGAGTGCGCCATGGCAGAACAGTCTCAGAAGCCGAGGTGTACGCCATCCGTACGCGCGGTCACTGTTACGTATCGACAAGCGAGTTGAGGAGGGGCGCTCTACGCGCGTAGGGGCTAGAGTGCGGCAATGACGAGCCAGATCTCCAACGTCCCCACCGCGGACCAGATCCGCCGCGCCCCGAAGGTGCTCCTCCACGACCACCTCGACGGCGGACTGCGTCCCGGCACGATCATCGACCTCGCCCTCCAGCAGGGCTACGACAACCTCCCCGAGACCGAACCCGACAAGCTCGGCATCTGGTTCCGCGAGGCCGCCGACTCCGGCTCGCTGGAGCGCTATCTGGAGACCTTCGCGCACACCTGCGCCGTCATGCAGACCCGCGAGGCCCTCTTCAGGGTCGCCGCCGAGTGCGCGGTCGACCTCGCGGAGGACGGCGTCGTCTACGCCGAGGTGCGCTACGCCCCCGAGCAGCACCTGGAGGCCGGGCTCACCCTGGAGGAGGTCGTCGAGGCCGTCAACGAGGGCTTCCGAGAGGGCGAGCGGCGGGCCAGGGCGGGCGGCCACCGCATCCGCGTCGGCGCACTGCTCACCGCGATGCGGCATGCCGCCCGCGCCCTGGAGATCGCCGAACTCGCCAACCGCTACCGCGACTCCGGTGTCGTCGGCTTCGACATCGCGGGCGCCGAGGCCGGTTACCCGCCCACCCGGCACCTCGACGCCTTCGAGTACCTGAAGCGCGAGAACAACCACTTCACCATCCACGCCGGCGAGGCCTTCGGGCTGCCGTCCATCTGGCAGGCCCTGCAGTGGTGCGGCGCCGACCGACTGGGGCACGGCGTCCGCATCATCGACGACATCGAGGTCGCCGAGGGCGGCTCGGTGGCGCTCGGCCGGCTCGCCGCGTACGTACGGGACAAGCGGATCCCACTGGAGATGTGTCCGACCTCCAACCTCCAGACCGGCGCCGCGGCCTCCATCGCGGAACACCCCATCGGTCTGCTCCGCAAGCTGCACTTCCGGGCGACCGTCAACACCGACAACCGCCTCATGAGCGGTACGAGCATGAGCCGGGAATTCGAGCTGCTGGTCGAGGCGTTCGGATACACGCTCGACGACATGGCGTGGTTCTCGGTCAATGCGATGAAATCAGCGTTCATTCCTTTCGATGAACGCCTCGCGATGATCAATGACGTGATCAAGCCCGGATATGCCGAGCTGAAGTCCGAATGGCTGTTCCAGCAGACCGCTGCGACCAGTGGTTCTTCCGCTCAGGCGGAGTGAGGACGGGTCGAGGGAGGGCTCCGCACGCGGAGTCGGGGCGGCCGGGGGCGTGACCTCCGGCCGCTTTCCGGTGTTTGCTCGGGTGTCAAGCGAATGGCTAGTTTGCAAAGCCGCTCTGCATTCCCCGCAAAACCCTGCTTTCCCCGAAGATCCAAGATCCCCAAGATCCTCAAGGATGATTCTCTGATGAAGCAGTCTGCCGCCAAGACGCTCGGTGTCGCCGCTCTCGGTGCCGCTTTCGCCGCTGCCGCCGCCGGCACGGCCGCCGCCGCATCGCCGCTGCCCGCCGCCCCCGACGCGCTCGGCCTGGTCACCCAGACCGTGCCGCTGGGCGACGGCCTCACCGAGCTCCCCGACGGCGCCGGCGAGTCCCTCCTGGGCGGCCAGGCCGCCGTCGACCAGGGCGTCAAGACCCTCCCGGCCGCCGCCGGCCAGGCCATCGAGCACGCCCCGCTCGACGGCGCCACCGGCGCGCTCGGCAACACCCCGGTCGGCGGCCTGCTCGGAGGCCTGCCGCTGAACGGTCTGCCGATCGGCTGATCACGCACACCACCCCATACGCCGATGGGGCGCGCACCCGGTCCGGGTACGCGCCCCATCGGCGTCGTGCGTCCTGTGCCCCTACCAGGCCGTGCTCGCCGACTTCTCCGACGGCAGCAGCAGCCACAGCGCCAGGTACAGCAGGAACTGCGGACCGGGCAGCAGGCACGAGACGAGGAAGATGACCCGCATGGTGGTGGCCGAGGTGCCGAAGCGCCGTGCCAGCGCTGCGCACACTCCGCCGATCATGCGTCCGTCACGAGGGCGGGCAAGTGCGGCCATGGTGGGCTCCTTCGAGAGGTATCTCCCGGGAGCCGCTCCGTCGGGCTCCCGATGACTCCATACTCGCCCCGGACGGGGGGACGAAGCGTCGGTCTACGGTGCGATCCCGACCCTGGGAATCGTCGGGGTAGCCCCCTGAGAACCCTCATCCCGCAGCAGGGCCGAACCCCGACCCCGGCTGGTCCCGGAGGGGGACCGGCCCGCCCGTGGGCCCCTCCTGCGACGTAGCCGCGCCCGGCCCGCCGGCACCACCAGCAGATGGGCCAGCGCCACCCCCACGGTGTTCAGGAGCAGCGAGTCGATGTCCACGACCTGCCCGGGCACGGCGGTCTGGAGCAGTTCGACGGCGAGGGAGATCAGTGCTCCGGCGGCGACGGTACGGGCCAGGGAGGCCAACGGCGACACATGGAGCCTGCCGTCGGCCATCGGGAGCAGGACACCGAGCGGGGCCAGGAGCAGCAGTCCCCCGCCGATCCGCCGGGCCGCCTCGGCCGGGCCGAGCGCCATATCGGCCTTGATCCCGGCGAGCGGGGTCAGGTTCGGCGCCGTCACCCAGGCCACGTCGCGTGGGCGGAGCGTCACCCAGGCGACGAGGAGCAGATGCGCGAGGAGGAAGACGAACCCCGCCACGCGTACGACCATGGCGGCACTGCCGCCCGAACCTTGACGCTGCACGCCCCCCAAGACGCGCCCCGTGCCGGAATCGGTTCCGCCGCCCACCGGCCGGCTCGCCCCGGGCTCCGGAGGCGGCTCGTCTCAGGAGACCGTGGGCTTCGGAGGCGGCTCGTCTCAGGACGCCGAGGCGTCCGGGGCAGCACTGCTCAGGACGCCGAAAGCATCCGGGGCGGCTCGGGCTCAGGACGCCGACGGTTCCGGAGCCGCCACCGTCGGGGCCGCCGATTCGGGGCGTTCCCTCAGCTCGGCCGTGCACCGGTAGCGGTGCGGCGGGTAGCCGCCGGGGCCACCGAGGACCACGGTGTCCCCGCCCGCGCCTGCCGAGCTCCGGGCGAAGGTGCAGACGATCTGCGCCAGGGACGTCGGCGTCAGGTCCTCGGGCTGCCTGCTCAGCCGCAGCGTGTCCGCGGGATCGCCCTTGTGGCCGCCGGTGACGACCAGCGGCCCCTTCACCGCCGTGGAGAACCCGGCCTCCCGCTCGCCGTCCGACGGCTCGCTCAGCAGCTGCGTGAGCAGCGCCGACGCGGTCCGCACCCGGTCCCCGTCGGCCTTCTCCTCGGGCAGCGGCGACCTGCGGTCCACCGCCTCCAGCTGCGAACCGCACAGCAGGAACACCTGGACCGGCATCCCCGAGGTCTGCGTGGCGACCTCGTCGCCCGACACGCTGCACGGCACCCGCGAAGGCGCCGGACCCGCGTCGACGGGCACCGATGTCGTCCTGATCCCGCATCCGGAGGCGAGCGCGACGGCCACGAAGGCCGCCGCCAGGACTCCCGTACGGCGAAGCCGGCTCAACTCTCCTCCACCTCGCCCTGCTCGCCGCCGTCGGCCGCGTCGGCGTCCGTGTCGGCATCGGCGTCGGCGTCCTGCGGAAGGCGCAGGACGAACACCGCGCCGTCGCCGTCCGGCGAGTTCGCGGCGGTGATCGAACCGCCGTGGATCAGCGCGTTCTCCATGGCGATCGACAGGCCCAGACCGCTGCCCTCCGAGCGCGGCCGGGACGCGCTCGCCTTGTAGAAGCGGTCGAAGACGTGCGGCAGGACCTCCTCCGGGATGCCCGGACCGTGGTCCCGTACCTCGATCACCAGCTCGCCGTCCTCCGTACGGATCGCCACCCGCACCGGCGATCCGCCGTGCTTGAGCGCGTTGCCGATGAGGTTCGCGAGGATCACGTCGAGCCGGCGCGGATCGAGCCGCGCCACGATCCCGCGCTCGGCGTCCAGCTCCACGGCGTCCAGCCAGGCGCGGGCGTCGATGCACGCGGTGACCTGGTCGGCCACGTCGACGTCGTCGAGGACGAGCCGCGCGGTGCCCGCGTCGAAGCGGGTCACCTCCATCAGGTTCTCCACCAGGTCGTTCAGCCGCCGTGTCTCGCTCACCACGAGCGCCACGGCCGGCGCGATCATCGGGTCGAGGGAGTCCTGCTCGTCCTCCAGGACCTCGGTGACGGCCGTCAGCGCGGTGAGGGGTGTGCGCAGCTCATGGGACATGTCCGCGACGAAGCGCCGGCTGGACTCCTCCCGCGCACTCATGTCGTCGACCTTCTTCTGCAGGGACTCCGCGGCGCTGTTGAACGTCCGTGACAGATCGGCCAGTTCGTCCGTGCCCGAGACCCGCAGCCGGGTGTCGAGCTTGCCCTCGCCCAGCTGCCGGGCCGCCTCGCCCAGCCGGTGCACCGGTCGCAGGACGGTCGTGGCGGCGGCCTGCGCGAGCAGCGCGGAGCCGACGAGCGCGAGCGCGGTCGCGATCCCCAGGGACCAGGCGAGCGAGTTCAGGTCCGCCCGCTCGGCGTCCAGGGACTTGAACATGTAGCCGGTCGGCCCGCCGCCGTCGACCTTCGCCCCGCCCACCAGGTACGGCGTCTGGCCGCGCTGCGTGCGCTGCCAGAACAGGTGGTACGGATAGGCGTTGCCGTCCGTGAGGGGCTGCTCGGTCTCCACCTGGTCCCGCAGCGCGTCCGGTACGTCGGCCAGCGTGAAGGTGTCCGGGTTCGAGGCCCCGATGATCGGCTTGCCCGCGTCCCGCTCCCCGAGCAGCAGCACGCTGTAGCCCGAGCTGCCGCCCGCCATCTGCTCGGCCGTGCGCCGCAGGTCCTCCTCGGTGGGCTGCAGCGGCAGCGTCGCCGCCCGGTTCTGCATCTCCTGCCGGAAGTCGTTCAGCGCCCCGTCCTGGGTGCGCGTCAGGACCGCCTCGCGGTTCAGCCAGTACGCGATCCCGGAGGCGGACACGGCGGCCGTGAGCGCCACCAGGGCGAAGACGACGACCAGCCGCAGCCGCAGGCTGGTGAAGCGCAGCCCCGCGAACATTCCTCTTCTCACGCAGGGACGTCCAGTCGGTAGCCGACGCCGCGCACGGTACGGATCAGGGTCGGCGAGGACGGCACGTCCTCCACCTTGGCGCGCAGCCGCTGGACGCAGGCGTCGACCAGACGCGAGTCGCCCAGGTAGTCGTGCTCCCACACCAGGCGCAGCAACTGCTGGCGCGACAGGGCCTGTCCGGGCCGCCGGCTCAGCTCCAGGAGGAGTCGCAGCTCGGTCGGCGTGAGCTGGAGATCCTCCCCGTTCTTCGTCACCGTCATCGCCGAACGGTCGATGACGAGCGAGCCGAACGTCGCCGAGTCCGTGGACTCCCGCTCCCCGCGCCGCAGTACGGCCCGGATCCGGGCGTCGAGGACCCGCCCCTGGACCGGCTTGACGACATAGTCGTCCGCTCCGGACTCCAGGCCGACGACCACGTCGATGTCGTCGCTTCGCGCGGTCAGCAGGATGATCGGCAGCTGGTCGGTGCGCCGGATGCGCCGGCACACCTCGAAGCCGTCGATCCCGGGCAGCATGACGTCCAGGACGACCAGGTCCGGACGCTGCTCGCGCAGCAGTTTCAGGCCGTCCTCGCCCGTCGCCGCGGTGGCCACTCGGTGGCCCTGGCGTGACAGGGAGAGCTCGAGGGCCGTGCGGATGGCGTCGTCGTCCTCGATCAGCAACAGGAAAGGCACGGACGCCATTCTGTCCCATGAGCCATCGGAGTTCGACTGTGCGGCGGCATCGGCCCCTGTGACACGGCTGTGACAGTCGGCGGACACCGCGATGAAGTGGGCCGGGCAAGCTTCTTGGCACACGGACAGAAACACACTCCAACCGACGGGGGGCGCACGATGAACGCACTGCACAGCACCACCTCAGGCGCAGTTGTCACGCGTCTCCACGATGTCGTCGTGCGGAGCCCGGAGAAGTCCGGCGCGGTGAACGGGCGGGGGTGCGTTCGCAGCGTCGGGCGTCAGCACAAGGCGCCGTACATGGTCGCCGTGGCTGACGGGGGAGCGGCGTACGGGGAGGTCACGGGGGAGCGGCAGTCTCTGTCGGAGGCGGAGTTCACCGCCTACGTCCAGGAGCGTCGCGCCTCCCTGTACGCCACCGCCTACCACCTGACCGGTGACCGTTTCGAGGCGGAGGACCTGCTCCAGAGCGCGCTGTTCTCGACGTACCGTGCCTGGGACCGGATCAGCGACAAGGCGGCCGTGGGTGGCTATCTGCGCCGCACCATGACCAATCTGCACATCAGCGCCTGGCGTCGGCGCAAGCTCAACGAGTACCCCACCGAGGAGCTGCCGGAGACGGCGGGCGACACGGACGCGATGCGGGGGACCGAGCTGCGGGCGGTGCTGTGGCAGGCCCTGGCCCGGCTGCCCGAGCTCCAGCGCACGATGCTGGTGCTGCGCTACTACGAGGGCCGTACGGATCCGGAGATCGCGGAGATCCTGGACATCAGTGTCGGCACGGTGAAGTCGAGCATCTGGCGCTCCCTGCGCCGGCTGCGCGAGGACGAGGTCCTGAGCTTCGGCCGTGACGAGGAGGAGTCCTTCGGCGAGCTGGTGGCCTGAAGGCAGGGGGGCAACGGGGGAAACACGGGGGACGTACGGGGGTACGGGGGAAACAGCGCGGGTCGGACAAGCCGGGGGGGCTTGTACGACCCGCGTTTCTCGTTGTCCTGACCCTCGTTACGCCCGCGCCGCCGGTGTCCGGTGGCGGCCGGCCGCTGCCGCCGCCAGGCGGCCCAGGGCCTCGTCCTTGGCGCAGGGGTGGGCGCCCAGTGCGGTCTGGCGGGCCACGATGGAGCGCTCGGAGCGCATGAGGCGCCAGCCGCGGCGCAGCAGGAACGGGACCGACTTGCGGCCCTCCTTGAGATCCCGGAAGAGCCGGCGGCGGAACGTCGTCGAGGGGCGGCCGCGCAGACACAGCGCGTCGGCGAGCATGCCGAGGTCCTGGCAGCGCTCCACGATGTCGGCGGCGAAGATGCCCTCCGCGACGAACAGCGGCGTCCGACCGATGTCGAGGGCTTCGCGGTCCACGCGCGAGCTGGTGGCGAGGTCGTACACGGGGACGTCCGTACGGCCCGTACGGCACAGCTCCGCGATCGCCGCGACGGCGGCGTCCGCGTCCCAGGATCGCGGGGAGTCCCAGTCGATGTCGGCGCTGCCCGCGACGAGCGGGAGCGTCGGGTCGTCGGCCTCCTTGTAGAAGTCGTCGAGGCGCAGGACCGGGAGACCGGTGACGGCGGCGAGGGACGACTTGCCGGAGCCTGAGGGGCCCGCGAGCAGGACGACGCGGGTCGGGATCGGTAGGGAACTCACGGGACACCAGTGTGAAGCATTCCCCCGGGCAGGGGACCCCCGAGGGAGGGGGTTGGTATCGAGCATCACACCTCAACTACGCTCGGTGTCGCTCCGATTACCCAACGCTGAAGGACTCTCATGGCGCGTCACAAGCAATCCAGGACCCCCGGCCGCGGCGCCCTGCTGAAGGCCGGGCTGACCGCGACGGCGGCGGGAGCGGCGGTGCTCGGTCTGGGCGCCGCCGGCGCCCAGGCGGCCGCCCCGCTGCCGCTGCCGGTCGACGCGCTCGCCGGCAGCGACGCGGTCGCGGCCCTCGGGGCCACCGGCCACGCCGTCGGCCCGCTGACCAGCCTCCAGCTCGACCCGCTGGCGAACACCGGCGTCGACCCGCTGGACAACGGGATCGGGACCCAGATCGCCGACTTCAAGCCGGTGGGCACGAACCTGGTGACGGACCACGTCACGAAGGGCGGGGGGCTGGACGATCTGCCGCTGGTCGGTGAGGTGACGGGGCTGCTTCCGGCGAACTAGCGTCGTCGGGGGCGGTGTCGGGCGCGGCCCGCTGGGGGTCCTCCCAGGCCCGCTGGGGCGCAGGGGGAGGGATCTCCCGCACGAACCAGGATGCGGCGAAGGCGAGCGCGGCCAGCACGGCCGTGCCCAGGAGCACCCCGTGCAGCCCGCTCGTCACCGCCGCCGCGAACCCTTCCCGTACGGGCGCGGGCAGCTCCCTCAGCTGCGCCGGGGTCAGCCGGGTGTCCGCGCCGGCGAGACGGGCGGTGAAGACCGCGCCGAGCACCGCGACGC
The DNA here is from genome assembly GCF_042735655.1 of Streptomyces sp. NPDC059567. NCBI lineage: Bacteria > Bacillati > Actinomycetota > Actinomycetes > Kitasatosporales > Streptomycetaceae > Streptomyces > Streptomyces sp. NPDC059567. Next base: position 76,590 of record NZ_JBHWBS010000012.1, read on the forward strand.
CGAGCGAGCCGCCGATCGTACGGACGAGGGTGACGGTCCCGCCGGCCGCGCCCATGTCGCGCGGATCGGCGCTGTTCATCGTGATCAGCAGCGTCGACTGCATGAGGAACCCCATGCCCGCCCCGATGACCGCAGTGAGCGCGGAGGCGACGGCGATCGGGGTGTCGACGTCGAGCGCGAGCAGGACGAGCGCGCCGGCGGTCATCAGCGCGCCTCCGAGGATGGGATGGAGGCGGTAGCGGCCGGTGCGGCCGATGGCGCGGCCGGTCGCCAGCTGGACGACGAGCATCCCCAGCATCAGAGGCAGCAGGAGCATCCCGCTCGCGGTGGACGACTGGCCGCGCGCGAACTGCAGGTACTGCGGCAGGTAGTTCAACGCGGCGAGCATCCCCGCGCCGACGAGGAAGCTGAGGAGCTGGGCGAGGGCGAAGTTGCGGCTGCGGAAGAGGCGGGGCGGGATGACCGGCTCCTCGGCCCGTCGCTCGACCCGTACGAACAGGGCGAGGGCGGCGGCCGAGACGACACCCAGGCCGAGGATCTGCGGTGAGGTCCAGGCGTAGGTGGCGCCGGCCCAGCTCGCCAGGAGCGTCAGGGCCAGGATGCCGAGAGTGAGCAGCAGGGCGCCGCGCCAGTCGACGCGGGCGCGGATCCGCTCGGTGCGCACACGGATGCCGACCCCGACGATCAGCAGGGCTGCGAGGCCGACGGGCACGTTGACGTAGAAGGCCCACCGCCAGTCGAGGTGATCGGTGAGGAAGCCGCCGAGCAGCGGGCCGCCGACGAACGCGACCGGCAGCATCGCGGCGCTGATCGACTGCACCTTGGCGCTGTCGCGGGGTGCCACGAGCACTCCGATGAGCGCGAACGCGCCGACCATCAGGCCGCCCGCGCCGATGCCCTGGAGCGCCCGGAAGGCGATGAGCTGCCCCATGCTCTGGGCGAGTCCGGAGAGGACCGAGCCGAGGAGGAAGACGGCGACGGAGGCGAGGTAGCTGCCCTTGCGGCCGTACAGATCGCCGATCTTGCCCCAGAGGGGGGTCGCGACGGCCGTGGTGAGGAGGTAGGAGGTGACCACCCAGGAGAGGTGGTCGAGGCCGCCGAGCTCGCCGACGATCGTGGGCAGCGCCGTGCCGACGATGGTGCCGTCGAGGGTGGCGAGGACGATGCCGAGCATGAGCCCGGTGATCCCCAGGTAGGGGGTGCGCGCTTCGGTTTCGCGGGGCGTCGTCATGGTTCAGGCTGCGTAGGGCTTCTTGGCGCGGGCGTCCCGAAGTGCCTCGCCCCACCAGGCGAGTTGGTCGAGCATCGCCTTGGCGGCGGCGTCCGCCGCGGGGTCGGTGGCCTTGCCCTCCTGGTCGAACTGTCCCCAGACGCCCTGGAGTCCGACGGCCTCGCGGATGGTGACGGCGTGCAGTTCGGCGAAGACTCCCCGCAGATGCTCGACCGCGCGCAGGCCGGCGGAGAAGCCGCCGTACGCGACGAAGCCGACGGGCTTGGCATGCCACTCCTCGTTGTGCCAGTCGATGGCGTTCTTCAAGGAGGCGGGATAGCTGTGGTTGTACTCGGGCGTGACGACGACGAAGGCGTCGGCGGCGGCGAGGCGCGGGGAGACGGCGGCGAGGAGCGAGCGGTCCTCCGCGGCGGCCGGGGCCTGGCCGAGCTGCGGGAAGACGGCGGGCAGCGGGGTCTCGGCGAGGTCGATCAGGTCGACGGTCATGTCGGGGCGGGCGGCGGCGTGCGAGAGCAGCCAGTTCGCGACGACGGGGCCGAGGCGGCCGTCGCGGGTGGAGCCCTGGACGACGGCGACGTGGAGCGGGTGCATGGGTCCCCCGGTACGTGGATGTGTACGACGTATCTTCTGTGTGTACAACGTACACGCGAGTGTGTACGTCGTCTACCAGGCATACGCTGTACGCGAGGTGAGGGAGGTCGTCGTGGCGAAAGAGGACGAGACGGAAGAGGTCTCGCTGTGGGAGCGGCTGGAGCGGCCGCAGGCCGCGCCGCGCGCGTCCCTGACTCCGCAGCGGATCGCCGAGGTCGCCGTCGACCTGGCCGACCGCGAGGGGTTCGCGGCCGTCACCATGCGGCGGATCGCGACCGAGCTGGGTGTGGCGCCCATGGCGGCCTACCGGCACGTCTCCGGCAAGGACGACCTGTGGGCGCTGATGGTCGACCGGGTGTCGGCCGAGATGGAGCCGGCGGAGCAGCCGGAGAGCTGGCGGGAGACCCTGCGCGCGTACGCGGTGCGGACCCGCACGATGATGGTGCGGCACCCCTGGCTGGCCCAGCTGCCCATGCCGCTCTTCGCGCTCACGCCGAACCGGATGGCCGCGGCGGAGCGTCAGTTGGCGTCACTGGACGGGCAAGGACTCGACGTCGACACGATGATGGCCGCGTTCCGTACGGTCAGCAGCTTCGTGCAGGGGGCGACGCAGGCGGAGGTGGCCCTGGCTCAGTACATGCGGGAACAGGGCTGGGAGAGCCCCGACGAGACGCGACGGGCGCTCGCGCCGCAGATGCGTTACCTGATGGAGACGGGGAGGTACCCGACGTACCGGCGCTACACGGAGGCGGCGGCGCGGAAGGACGACGCGAAGTGGCAGTTCGAGACGGGCCTGGAGTGCGTCCTGGACGGCGTTGCGGGGCTGATCGAGCGGGGCTGATCGAACAGGCCGACTCCGCGGACGGGCGCACGAGGCGCACTCGGGGGCGGGCCGCGCGCTGCGTCTGTCACCGGCCAAGTGGCGCCGGGAAGAGCCTTCTGGAGAGTGGCTTCGGCCCGCTCGGCGGTCCTTCGCGTTTCTCCTCCGCCGAGGTGCGGGATGGCCAGAAGCATGGCAATCGAACGCAATCCCCACCTCGACGGCGAAGGAAGCAAGCCGTCCTTCGCCCGCGGCTTCGCCACCGTGGGCGAGTCCCCGACGGAGGCCCAGGCCCGGTTGGAGGAGATCCACCAGTACCTGCGGGACCAGTACGCCCGGCGCGAGATCGTGACGAGCACGGTCACCGAGGGCGGCACCATGCTCGACTGGGTGCCGGTCGAGTCGCAGCCGGGCAACGGCGGTCGGCCGGCCGACCCGCCGAGCGAGAACCGCCCCTTCGAGCGGGTCGACGGCGATCGGCCGGCCGAGCCCACCCGGTTCGAGCTGGAACGCCCGAACGCCGAGCTCGGTCCGCCCGGCACCATTCCTCTGGTGCGCCTGCCCGTGGAGAGGATCACGCCCGAGGTCGGGCTGAACGACTGGCTCGCCAAGGGCACCCACGCCATGGTCGTCACGCCGACGGGCGAACTGGCCACCCGGGCCGCCACGCTGCACAAGTACGGTTCCAGCGCGCAGTCCGTGACGGCTTTCGGCACGTCGGGAAACATCAACGCCTGGCACACCTTCGTGGAGTACAGCAACGAGTTCTCACTCGGGCAGCTCGCCATGACCCGGGGCAGCGGCACGGGCCGTCAGACCGTCGAGGTCGGCCACCAGGTCTACAAGGACCTCTACGGCGACTGGTTGCCGCACCTCTTCATCTTCTACACGACCAACGGGCATACCCAGAGCGGCGACAACCTGGGCGGCTACAACCAGAACGTGGCCGGTTGGATCCAGGTGTCCAACACGCTCTACCCCGGTGCCCTCTCCAGCCCGCTGAGCACGTTCGGCGGAACGCAGTACCAGATGGGCCTGAAGGTCCAGCTCTGGGAGGGCAACTGGTGGGTCCAGGTGAACGGCGTGTGGATGGGGTACTACCCCGCCTCGCTGTTCAGCAGCGGCGGCCTGCGTTCCCAGGCGGACGTCGTCCATTGGTTCGGCGAGGTGGTGGACGACGGCAACGACCCGGCCACGACCCGCACGGACATGGGCAGCGGGCGCTGGCCCTATCAGGGCTGGCAGCACTGCGCGTACATGAACAACCTCATGTACCAGTCGGACACCGCCGGCACGATGCTGCCCTACCGTGGCTCGACGTACTCGTCCCACCCGAACTGCTACACGTTGGAAGAGCACTTCTCCAGCGGGGATCCGTCGTGGGGCTCGTACTGCTGGTGGGGCGGCAGCGGAAGGAACACCTCGTGCCCCTAGCGGAACCGCCCCCGGGCCCGGACGTCCTGCCGTGTCCGGGGGACCCGGAGTGCGAGTGCGTGCGCATCGGATCCGCGGCGCACGGCGGTACGCCCACCGCACAGCCGCCGCAGGGTGGCGCCCCCGAGGATCCCGCCGAGGGGCTCTGCCCACCCGGGTACGTCCCCCGCCGTCGCCGTCCGGGCCCGGGGACGGTGTACGAAGAGGGCGGCAGGCGGGTGCGACGGCCGGGGCAGCCCGAGCGGAATCCGGCGCCCGGGGCGTCCGACGACGGGACGGATTCCCGCCCGGCCCCGCGCTGAGCGCGTCGCCCGAGCGCGAGGGGTCGCACGTGGCGCCCCGTGGGGTGGTTCACACCCCACGGGGGACTCTCCGCACGGTGCTAGTACGCCGAGCCGCTCGCGCCCAGCGAGCCCGTCGGGTGCCAGACCGTCTTCGTCTCCAGGAACGCCGTCAGGCGGTCCGTGCCGGGGGACTCGGTGAAGTCCACCGCGCGCGGGCGCAGGACTCGCTTGAGGTTGTCCGCCGCCGCGATCTCCAGCTCGCGCGCCAGATCCGCGTCCGCGCCCGTCAGGTCGATCGCGTTCACGTCCTGGTGGGCCGCCAGATGCGGGCCCATCTCCGATGCCTTGCCGGAGAGGATGTTGACGACACCGCCCGGCAGGTCGGAGGTGGCCAGCACCTCGCCCAGGGACAGGGCCGGCAGCGGCGCCTTCTCCGAGGCGATGACCACGACCGTGTTGCCCGTCGCGATCACCGGGGCGATGACGGAGATCAGGCCGAGGAAGGACGAGTCCTGCGGGGCCACGACCGTCACGACGCCCGTGGGCTCGGGGGTCGACAGGTTGAAGTACGGGCCCGCGACCGGGTTCGCACCGCCCACGATCTGGGCGATCTTGTCCGTCCAGCCCGCGTACCAGACCCAGCGGTCGATCGCCGCGTCGACGACCGCGGCGGCCTTGGACTTCGACAGGCCCTCCGCGTCCGCCACCTCGGCGACGAACTGGTCCCGGCGGCCCTCCAGCATCTCGGCGATGCGGTAGAGGATCTGGCCGCGGTTGTACGCCGTGGCGCCCGACCAGCCGCCGAACGCCTTGCGCGCGGCGACGACCGCGTCACGGGCGTCCTTGCGGGAGGAGAGGGGAGCGTTGGCCAGCCACTTGCCCTTGCTGTCCTGCACTTCGTACACCCGGCCGCTCTCGGAACGCGGGAACTTCCCGCCCACGTACAGCTTGTAGGTCTTGAAGACGGAAAGACGGTCAGACATCGAGGTACGCCTCCAGGCCGTGGCGACCGCCCTCGCGGCCGAAGCCCGACTCCTTGTAGCCGCCGAAGGGCGAGGTCGGGTCGAACTTGTTGAACGTGTTGGCCCAGACGACACCGGCCCGGAGCTTGTTGGCCACGGCGAGGATCCGCGAGCCCTTCTCCGTCCAGATGCCGGCCGACAGGCCGTACTGGCTGTTGTTGGCCTTGGCGACCGCCTCGTCCGGCGTACGGAACGTCAGCACGGACAGGACCGGGCCGAAGATCTCGTCGCGGGCGACGGTGTGCGCCTGCGTGACGTTGGTGAACAGCGTCGGGGCGAACCAGTAGCCGGCGGACGGCAGCTCGCAGGCCGGGGACCAGCGCTCGGCGCCCTCCGACTCGCCCTTCTCCACCAGCGCGTGGATACGGGACAGCTGCTCGGCCGAGTTGATGGCGCCGATGTCCGTGTTCTTGTCCAGCGGGTCGCCGAGGCGGAGGGTGGAGAGCCGCCGCTTCAGGCTGTCGAGCAGCTCGTCCTGGATCGACTCCTGGACCAGGAGGCGCGAGCCCGCGCAGCAGACCTGGCCCTGGTTGAAGAAGATGCCGTTGACGATGCCCTCGACTGCCTGGTCGATGGGTGCGTCGTCGAAGACGATGTTGGCGCCCTTGCCGCCCAGCTCCAGGGTGACCTTCTTGTGCGTACCGGCGATCGAGCGCGCGATGGACTTGCCGACCGCGGTCGAACCGGTGAAGGCGACCTTGTTCACGTCGGGGTGCTCGACCAGCGCGGCGCCCGTCTCCCCGTAACCCGGGAGGATGTTGACGACGCCCTTCGGCAGCCCGGCCTGGCGGCAGATGTCCGCGAAGAACAGGGCGGAGAGCGGGGTCGTCTCGGCGGGCTTCAGGACGACCGTGTTGCCGGTCGCGAGCGCCGGGGCGATCTTCCACGCCAGCATGAGCAGCGGGAAGTTCCACGGGATGACCTGGCCGGCCACGCCGAGCGGGCGCGGGTCGGCGCCGTAGCCCGCGTGGTCGAGCTTGTCGGCCCAGCCCGCGTAGTAGAAGAAGTGCGCGGCGACCAGCGGGAGGTCCGCGTCGCGGGTCTCCTTGATCGGCTTTCCGTTGTCCAGGGTCTCCAGGACGGCCAGCTCACGGCTGCGCTCCTGGATGATCCGGGCGATCCGGAAGAGGTACTTGGCGCGCTCGGAGCCGGGCAGCGCCGACCACTTCTCGAAGGCCTTGCGGGCCGCCTTCACCGCGCGGTCGACGTCCTCGGCGCCCGCCTGGGCGACCTCGGCGAGGACCTCCTCGGTGGCGGGGGAGACGGTCTTGAAGACCTTGCCGTCGGCCGCGTCGACGAACTCGCCGTCGATGAACAGGCCGTACGAGGGAGCGATGTCGACGACGGACCGGGACTCGGGCGCCGGTGCGTACTCGAATACAGATGCCATGATGATCAGTCCACCGTCACGTAATCGGGGCCGGAGTAGCGGCCGGTCGCCAGCTTCTGACGCTGCATGAGCAGGTCGTTGAGCAGGCTGGAGGCACCGAAGCGGAACCAGTGGTTGTCCAGCCAGTCCTCGCCGACGGTCTCGTTGACCAGGACCAGGAACTTGATGGCTTCCTTGGTGTTGCGGATGCCGCCCGCCGGCTTCACGCCGACCTGGACGCCGGTCTGCGCGCGGAAGTCGCGCACCGCCTCCAGCATCAGGAGCGTGTTGGCCGGGGTGGCGTTGACCGCGACCTTGCCGGTCGAGGTCTTGATGAAGTCCGCGCCCGCCATCATGCCGAGCCAGGAGGCGCGGCGGATGTTGTCGTACGTGGACAGCTCGCCGGTCTCGAAGATGACCTTGAGGCGGGCCTCGCCGGAGGCTTCCTTCACCGCCAGGATCTCTTCGTAGACCTTCATGTAGTTCCCCGCCAGGAACGCGCCGCGGTCGATCACCATGTCGATCTCGTCGGCGCCTGCGGCGACGGCGTCACGGGTGTCCGCGAGCTTCACGGGGAGGGCGGCGCGGCCGGCCGGGAAGGCCGTGGCGACGGAGGCGACCTTGACGCCGGAGCCCTTCAGGGCCTCCTTCGCCGTGGCCACCATGTCGGGGTAGACACAGACGGCGGCGGTCGTCGGGGTCGTGCGGTCGGACGGGTCGGGGTTGACGGCCTTGGCGGCGAGCGCCCGGACCTTGCCCGGGGTGTCCGCGCCTTCGAGCGTCGTCAGGTCGATCATGGAGATGGCCAGGTCGATGGCGTACGCCTTCGCCGTGGTCTTGATCGAGCGGGTGCCGAGGGACGCGGCGCGCGCCTCCAGGCCGACGGCGTCGACGCCGGGCAGCCCGTGGAGGAAGCGGCGCAGCGCACTGTCGGACGTCGTTACGTCGGCAAATGCGGGTGCTGCGGATGCAGTGGTGGGCATGGTCACCAGTCGAGCATATCTACGCGCGTAGCGACCTGTACAGCCCCGCGGTTTCCGAAGGGGTCCGCCGGGGCCTCCGGAAGCGTGCTCCCGCGCATCCGGAAGGGGCGCGCCCGGGGGTCCGCCGGCCCGCTCCCTCCGCCCGAGCCCGCCCGCATCCGGTGAGGCAGAATCGGCACCATGACGACCCAGCCCCCGCAGCAGCCCGCCGAGCCGACCTACGCCGACCGGGTCTTCCGGTCGTCCATGGGCATCGCGGGCGGAGTCCTGCTGCTCGGGCTCACCGGATGGTTCTGCGTGGACGCGATGATCCGTGGCGAGGGGCGCGCGCCCTGGGTGGCCCTGGCGGGTCTGCTGTTCGTCGTGCCGCTCGTCGTGGCGTTCACGATCCGGCCCGTGGTGAACGCGAACGAGGACCGCCTCCGGATCCGTAACCCCTTCCGCTCCATCGTCCTGCCCTGGGCCGCGGTGGCCGACGTCCGCGCCGGATACTCCAGCGAGGTGCTGACCCGGGCCGGGGCGAAGTACCAGCTGTGGGCCGTCCCCGTCTCGCTGCGCCAGCGCAAGCGGGCGGCCCGCCGCCAGGCGCGCGCCGCCCAGGACGACCCGCACGGCCGCACCTCCGTCCACGCGCACGTGGACGACCAGGACCGCCTCGCCCCGGCCGACCAGACGGTCGCCGACCTGCGCGATCTCGCCGAGCGCTGCGCCACCCGCCCGGGTGCCCAGGGGGAGCCGCAGGTGCGCTGGGCGTACGAGGTCATCGCGCCGGCTGTCGCGGGCTTCGTGCTGCTGGTCGTCCTGCTCGCCACCGGCTGAGGCGCCTCGGGACGGCTCCCGTACCGAATTCACCCGTACGGGAACGGCGCGGGGCCCGGTGCGAACCGGTTCCGGACGGCGCGGGGCCCGTACGGAACCGATTCCGTACGGGCCCCGCGCCGGCCGAGGCTCAGAGACCGGCCGCGTCCGACAGGTCCCGCTTGATAGCCGAGAGGACCTCGGCGCCCTTCGCGCGGGCCGCCGTCAGCTCGCTCGCGTCGGTCACCGGGATCACGACCTCCAGGTAGCACTTGAGCTTGGGCTCGGTGCCGGAGGGACGGACGATGACCCGGGCCTTGTAGTCGCCCTCCAGGTAGTAGCGCAGACCGTCCGTCGGGGGCAGCGACTCCGTGCCCTTCGTCAGGTCTTCCGCCGTCGTCACCGTCAGCCCCGCGAGGTGGACCGGCGGCCGCGAGCGCAGCGCGCTCATCGCGTTCGCGATGATGCTCAGGTCCTCGACCCGCACCGACAACTGGTCCGTGGCATGCAGCCCGTGGGCCACCGCCAGGTCGTCGAGGAGGTCCGTCAGCGTCCGGTCCCGCTCCTTGAGCTCCGAGGCCAGCTCGGCGACGAGCAGCGCCGCCGTGATGCCGTCCTTGTCGCGCACGCCCTCGGGGTCGACGCAGTAGCCCAGCGCCTCCTCGTAGCCGTACCGCAGACCGTCCACACGGGCGATCCACTTGAAGCCGGTCAGGGTCTCCTCGTAGCCGACGCCCGCCGCCTCGGCGATCCGGCCGAGCAGCGAGGAGGACACGATCGACTCCGCGAACACGCCCCGCGCGCCCTTGTGCACCAGGTGCGCCGCGAGCAGCGCGCCCACCTCGTCACCGCGCAGCATCCGCCAGCCGCCCTCGACCGTCGGGTCGGGCACGGCCACGGCGCAGCGGTCGGCGTCCGGGTCGTTGGCGATCACGATGTCCGGGTCCACGGCGCGGGCCGCCTCGAAGGCCAGGTCCATCGCGCCCGGCTCCTCCGGGTTCGGGAAGGCGACCGTCGGGAACGCCGGGTCGGGCTCCGCCTGCTCGGCGACGAGCGCCGGCGGCGGGAAACCGGCGCGGGCGAAGGCGGCCGTCAGGACGTCCTTGCCGACGCCGTGCATGGCCGTGTAGACGGTCCGCACACCACGGGGGGAGCCAGGGGTCAGGACGGCGTCCGTACGGGCCAGGTAGGCGTCCAGGACCTCGTCGCCGAGCACCTCCCAGCCTTCGGTCGCGCGGGGGACGTCGTTCAGCGAGCGCACCGCGTCGATCTCGGCGGCGATCTCCGCGTCCGCGGGCGGCACGATCTGCGAGCCGTCGCCCAGGTAGACCTTGTAGCCGTTGTCGCGCGGCGGGTTGTGGCTCGCGGTGACCTCGACACCGGCGACGGCGCCCAGGTGCCTTATGGCGTACGCGAGGACGGGCGTCGGCAGCGGGCGGGGGAGCAGCGCGGCGCGCAGTCCGGCGCCGATCATCACGGCGGCGGTGTCACGGGCGAAGTCGGCCGACTTGTAGCGGGCGTCGTAGCCGACGACGACGAGGCCGCCCTCCTGGCCCTGCGCCTTGAGGTACGCGGCCAGGCCGGCGGCGGCGCGGATGACGACCGAGCGGTTCATCCGCATGGGCCCGGCGCCGATCTCACCGCGGAGTCCGGCGGTGCCGAACTGGAGCGTGCCGGCGAACCGGGCGGCGAGCTCGTCGGTCTCACCGGCCTCGATGAGCTTGGCGAGCTCCTCGCGGGTCTCGCTGTCGGGGTCCTCGGCGAGCCAGGTCTGGGCCCGGGCGAGGAGGTCGTCCTGCGTCACGGTGTGCCTTTCGGGGTGTGCGGGTGGGGAGGGCGCGGGGGTGGGTGCGGGTGCGGTGGTGGGCCGCTGCGCGGAGCCATTCCCCACCCCGCCCCTTCCCGAACTGGGGGCAGGCCCCCAGGCCCCCGAACGGCCTGCGGCCGTGTCCTCAAGCGCCGGACGGGCTGATCTCCGCCCCGCAGGGCGAAGATCCCAGCCTCGCCGGGGGTCCCCCCCACGCCCTCAGGGCGTAGGGGGAGATTGAGGCGCGGGGTCCGGGGCGGAGCCCCGGTCACCTCAGATCCGGTCCAGGACCCGCGTCAGCAGCTCGCCCATCCGCGCCGCCGAGTCGCGTCCCGCCTGCAGGACCTCCTCGTGGTTCAGCGGCTCGCCCGAGAGCCCCGCCGCCAGGTTGGTGACCAGGGAGATGCCCAGGACCTCGGCGCCCGCCTCGCGGGCCGCGATGGCCTCCAGGACGGTGGACATGCCGACGAGGTCGCCGCCCATGACGCGGACCATGTTGATCTCGGCCGGGGTCTCGTAGTGCGGCCCGGGGAACTGCACGTAGACGCCCTCTTCGAGGGTCTCGTCGACGTCCTTGCACAGCGCGCGCAGGCGCGGCGAGTACAGGTCGGTGAGGTCCACGAAGTTCGCGCCGACGATCGGGGAGGCGGCCGTCAGGTTGATGTGGTCGCTGATCAGGACCGGCTGGCCGGGGCGCATGCCCTCGCGCAGACCACCACAGCCGTTGGTCAGCACGACCGTCTTGCAGCCGGCGGCGACGGCGGTGCGCACACCGTGGGCGACGGAGGCGACGCCCCGGCCCTCGTAGAAGTGCGTACGGCCCAGGAAGACCAGGACGTGCTTGGCGCCGATCTTGTACGAGCGGACCTTGCCGCCGTGTCCCTCGACGGCCGGCGCCGGGAAGCCGGGAAGCTCGGTCACGGGGAACTCGGCCTCCGGAGCGCCGAGCGCGTCGACGGCCGGCGCCCAGCCGGAGCCCATGACGAGGGCCACGTCGTGGGTCTCGATTCCGGTCAGCTCGCGAAGACGCGCGGCAGCGGCCTCGGCGGCCTCGTACGGGGTGGCAGTTGCGTTCACTGACTCTCTCGCCTCGGGGAGGGGGGTCCGAGGGAGGAGCCCCGGACGGATTTCATACGCGCAGAAGCGTAGCCCGAGAATTCCTACGCGCGTAGATGACGATGCTGACGGACATGCGATCGTTGTCTTGTCGTTTCCGACGAATGGCGTAGCGGAGGCCACACAAACCTTCCGCCAGGCCGATACCGCCATGAACCGGGACCGGCCGCTCACACGGGCCCGGCCCGCGCCTAGCAAGGCCGCTTGCGCAGCTCCATCACGTAGTCGTGCGGCGCTCCCGCCGACTCGGCCGCGTCCGCGATCTCGCCGAGGTAGCGCGCCGACGGCAGCCCGCCCTCGTACGCGTTCAGGACGTACAGCCAGGTCGGCTCCTCGCCGTCCAGGGTGTGTACGCGGACCCGCATCCGGCGGTAGATGTCGAGGCCGACACCCTCCCAGCGGTCCATCGAGTCCTCGTCCATCGGCGCGATGTCGTAGAGCGCGACGAACACCTGGGAACGCGGCGCCTCGACGATCGTGGGCAGCGCGCCCTCCCAGCCCATCTGCTCGCCGCCGAAGGTCAGCCGCCAGCCGTTGAGCCAGCCCGTGCCGCGCAGCGGGGAGTGCGGGGCGCGGCGGGTCATGAGCCGCGCGTCGAGGTTGCCGGCGTACGCGGCGTAGAGCGACATGGGGTCGAGGGTACGGGAGGGGAGAGGGTGCACGCGGAAGTCCGTGGTGGGGGCCGTATGGAGGCCCCGGCGAGAGACCGCCCCCGGCGTACGGGACAATGGGGTACGCACTTGAAGCGTGCGGGACAATGGCGTACGCACTGCAGCCCCAGCGGGGGGACCCCCCGGCAGAACGAGAGCGCGAGGCGTAGATCCCTGTGACCCGGATCGTGATCATCGGCGGCGGACCCGGCGGATACGAGGCTGCCCTGGTGGGCGCCCAACTCGGCGCGGAGGTGACCGTCGTCGACTGCGACGGCCTCGGCGGCGCGTCCGTCCTGACCGACTGCGTTCCCTCGAAGACCCTCATCGCGACGGCCGAGGTGATGACCACCTTCGACTCCTCGTACGAGGAGCTGGGCATCATCGTCGCCGACGACACCCCGCACGTGGAGCAGGCCGCCCGCGTCGTCGGCGTCGACCTCGGGAAGGTCAACCGACGGGTGAAGCGCCTCGCGCTCGCCCAGTCCCACGACATCACCGCCTCCGTCACCCGCGCCGGCGCCCGCGTGCTGCGCGGCCGCGGCCGGCTCTCGGGCCGCCAGGCCGTGGACGGTTCCCGCCAGGTGGTCGTGACCTCGGCCGACGGCTCGGAGGAGGCGCTGACCGCCGACGCCGTGCTGATCGCGACCGGTGGCCACCCGCGCGAGCTGCCCGACGCCCAGCCCGACGGCGAGCGGATCCTGAACTGGACCCAGGTCTACGACCTCAAGGAGCTCCCCGAGGAGCTCATCGTGGTCGGTTCGGGTGTGACGGGTGCCGAGTTCGCCGGCGCCTACCAGGCGCTCGGCTCGCGGGTGACCCTGGTGTCGAGCCGCGACCGCGTCCTGCCCGGCGAGGACCCGGACGCCGCCGCCGTCCTGGAGGACGTCTTCCGCCGCCGCGGCATGAACGTCATGGCCCGCTCGCGCGCCGAGTCGGTCAAGCGCGTCGGCGACCGCGTCGAGGTCACCCTGGCCGACGGCCGGGTCATCTCCGGCTCCCACTGCCTCATGGCCGTCGGCGCCATCCCGAACTCGGCCGGCATGGGTCTGGAGGAGGCCGGGGTCAGGCTCAAGGACTCGGGCCACATCTGGACCGACCGGGTCTCCCGTACCTCCGCGCCGGGCGTGTACGCCGCCGGTGACGTCACCGGCGTCTTCGCGCTCGCCTCCGTGGCGGCGATGCAGGGCCGGATCGCGATGTACCACTTCCTCGGCGACGCGGTGGCCCCGCTGAACCTGAAGACGGTCTCCTCGAACGTCTTCACCGACCCCGAGATCGCCACCGTCGGCTTCACCCAGGCCGACGTGGACGCGGGCACGATCGAGGCCCGGGTCGTCAAGCTGCCGCTGCTGCGCAACCCGCGCGCCAAGATGCAGGGCATCCGGGACGGTTTCGTCAAGATCTTCTGCCGTCCGGGCACGGGGATCGTGGTCGGCGGCTGTGTCGTCGCACCGAAGGCGAGCGAGCTGATCCACCCGATCTCGATCGCGGTCGACAACAATCTGACGGTCGAACAGATCGCAAACGCTTTCACCGTGTACCCCTCCCTGTCGGGCTCGATCGCCGAAGTGGCACGGCAGTTGCACACCCGAAAGGCGACGGGCGAGGGCTGACCCGCCGTCCCGCCTGGGGAGATCTGGACAACCCCCGGCAAGGCGGGACAAGGAACGATCAACGACGGGGCCTCCCATACCACTTGGGGGCCCCGTCTGTGCGCATCTTCTGCAATTCGGCGCATAGTGCTGAAAAGTATCTGCCGGTCACGTTACTGTCGGTTTCGTGTTCGCTGCAGAACGTCGTCAGTTGATCCTCGAAATGGTGCGCGCCAATGGAGCCGTGTCGCTCCGTGAGCTCGCCCGCGTCGTCCAGACCTCAGAAGTGACCGTACGGCGGGACGTGCGGGCACTGGAGGCAGAAGGACTCCTCGACCGCCGGCACGGCGGTGCGGTACTGCCGGGCGGGTTCACCCGAGAGTCCGGCTTCCCGCAGAAATCCCATCTCGCGACCGCGGAGAAGACGGCCATCGCCGACGTCGCCGCGAGTCTCGTCGAAGAGGGCGAGGCCATCGTCGTCGGCGCCGGGACGACCACGCAGGAGCTGGCCCGCCGGCTCGCCCGCGTGCCCGGTCTGACCGTGGTCACCAACTCCCTGCTCGTCGCCCAGGCGCTGGCCCACGCCAACCGGGTCGAGGTCGTCATGACCGGCGGCACCCTGCGCGGCTCGAACTACGCGCTGGTGGGCAGCGGGGCGGAGCAGTCCCTCCAGGGGCTGCGGGTCTCCCGCGCCTTCCTCTCCGGCAGCGGTCTGACCGCGGAGCGCGGCCTGTCCACGTCCAACATGCTCTCCGCGAGCGTGGACCGGGCGCTGGTGCAGGCGGCGGCGGAGGTCGTGGTGCTGGCCGATCACACCAAGCTCGGCACCGACACCATGTTCCAGACGGTGCCGACCGACGTGATCACCCGCCTCGTCACCGACGAACCGCCGGCGCACGACGACCGGGCCGCCACGGAGCTCCAGGCGCTGGCCGACCAGGGCGTCCAGATCGCGGTGGCGGGGACGGGACCGGGTGGGGACACCGTCCCCCCGGGCGGCGGCCGCCCTCGCCGTGACGTTCCGCTTCCCGGTCAGCGCGCCCGGCACCAGCCCGGCCAATTCCGGGGAGCCGCCGCCTCCTTGGCGAGCGAGGTGCTTCAGCCGGAGCGGACGGCCCGGGTCGCGGACATGCGCAGGCGCTGAGCCGGGGCTGCCGCGGACCGGGCGCGGGCGTCGAGGTCCGGTCGTCCGGTTCGGTGCGGACGCCGAGGTCCGGCGGCGACTCCCGGCTCCGCGAGCGCTGTGGACCCGGCCCCGGCGTTCACGCGGGCGCGTGAGCCGACCGCCCGCGGGCTCAGCTCTTCATGCCCCGTAGGGTCAGGGCCAGCAGCCGGTCCGGCAACTCCTCGTCGTCCGGGTTCTGTTCGGCCGCCAGCGCGATCGCGTGGGTGAGCTGCATCAGATCGCCGATCGACACATCGGCGCGGACCGTGCCGGCCTCCCGGGCCCGGCCCAGCAGGATCTCGCCGGCCGCGCGCAGCGGCATGCTGCACTGCGCGAGCGCCGAACTCTCGTCCCGCGACGCCGACATGAGCGCCCGGGCGAAGCCCCGGTACTCACCCGCGTGCGTGATCAGGGCGCGCAGCCACTCCACGAGTGCCGGACACGGCTCCTCGGCCGCCGCGAGGTCACGGCCCCGCTGGAGCAGCGCGGTCAGGGCTTCCTGGAAGACGGCGTTCACCAGCGCGTCGCGAGTGGGGAAGTGCCGGTAGAGCGTGCCGATGCCGACCCCCGCGCGACGGGCGACGTCCTCCAGGGAGGCGTCCGTACCGTGCTCGGCGAAGGCTGCGCGTGCCTCGGTCAGCAGCCGCTCGTGATTGCGGCGCGCGTCGGCGCGCATGGGGGCTCCTCGGTTGGGCGAATGGGGCGGGCCGGGGGGGGGGGGCGGCGCGGGCCGCCCACACGACAGCAGCGAGCCGGCCGCGGTGAGCGGCTCTTTGGGGGCACGT
>NZ_JBHWBS010000012.1:92249-105267 GCF_042735655.1 Streptomyces sp. NPDC059567
CCCCCCCCCCCGGGCGCCCCCCCCCGGGCCCCCCGCGCGGGGCGCGCGGCGGGGGGTGGGCGGGCGCCCCCTTCCCAGCGTACAAACGGCCTGAGCCGTCGGTCGTCAGTCCTTGATCTCGCAGATCGCGGCGCCGGAGGTGATCGACGCGCCGACCTCCGCCGACAGGCCCTTGACCGTGCCGGAGCGGTGCGCGTTGAGCGGCTGCTCCATCTTCATGGCCTCCAGGACGACGATCAGATCGCCCTCCTTGACCTCCTGGCCCTCCTCGACGGCCACCTTCACGATGGTGCCCTGCATCGGGGAGGCGAGGGTGTCGCCGGAGGCGGTCGGGCCGGACTTCTTCGCGGCACGACGCTTCGGCTTGGCGCCGGCGGCCAGGCCCGTACGGGCCAGGGTCATGCCGAGCGAGGACGGGAGCGAGACCTCCAGGCGCTTGCCGCCGACCTCGACGACGATCGTCTCGCGGCCCGACTCGTCCTCCTCGGCGTCGGAGCCCGCCGGGGCGAACGGCTTGATCTCGTTGACGAACTCGGTCTCGATCCACCGGGTGTGGACACGGAACGGGTCCGCGGTGAACGCCGGGTCGACGACGACCGCCTGGTGGAACGGGATGGCCGTGGCCATGCCCTCCACCTTGAACTCGGCCAGGGCGCGGGCGGCGCGCTGGAGCGCCTGCTCGCGGGTGGCGCCGGTGACGATCAGCTTGGCCAGGAGCGAGTCCCAGGCCGGGCCGATGACCGAGCCGGACTCGACGCCCGCGTCGAGGCGGACACCGGGGCCGGTCGGCGCGTCGAAGGTGGTGACGGTGCCGGGCGCGGGCAGGAAGTTGCGGCCCGGGTCCTCGCCGTTGATACGGAACTCGAAGGAGTGACCCCTTATGGCCGGGTCGTCGTAGCCCAGCTCCTCGCCGTCGGCGATCCGGAACATCTCGCGGACCAGGTCGATGCCGGTGACCTCTTCGGTGACCGGGTGCTCGACCTGGAGACGGGTGTTGACCTCCAGGAAGGAGATCGTGCCGTCGACGCCGACCAGGAACTCGACCGTGCCGGCGCCGACGTAGCCGGCCTCCTTCAGGATCGCCTTGGAGGCGGCGTACAGCTCGGCGTTCTGCGCCTCGGAGAGGAACGGCGCGGGGGCCTCCTCGACGAGCTTCTGGTGGCGGCGCTGGAGCGAGCAGTCACGGGTGGAGACGACGACCACGTTGCCGTGGGAGTCGGCCAGGCACTGGGTCTCGACGTGGCGGGGCTTGTCGAGGTAGCGCTCGACGAAGCACTCGCCGCGGCCGAAGGCGGCGACGGCCTCACGGACGGCGGAGTCGTAGAGCTCCGGCACCTCTTCGAGGGTGCGGGCGACCTTCAGACCGCGACCGCCACCACCGAAGGCGGCCTTGATCGCGATCGGCAGGCCGTGCTCCTCGGCGAAGGCGACGACCTCGTCGGCGCCGGAGACCGGGTCGGGCGTGCCCGCGACGAGCGGGGCGCCCGCGCGCTGGGCGATGTGACGGGCCGCCACCTTGTCGCCGAGGTCACGGATGGCCTGCGGCGGCGGGCCGATCCAGGTCAGACCGGCGTCGATCACGGCCTGGGCGAACTCGGCGTTCTCGGAAAGGAACCCGTAGCCGGGGTGGATCGCGTCCGCGCCCGAGTCCTTCGCCGCCTGAAGCACCTTGGCCATGTCCAGATAGCTGGCGGCCGGGGTGTCACCGCCCAGAGCGAACGCCTCGTCGGCCGCGCGGACGTGCAGAGCGTCCCGGTCCGGATCGGCGTAGACGGCTACGCTGGCGATCCCGGCATCCCGGCAAGCACGGGCGACACGGACAGCGATTTCGCCACGGTTGGCGATGAGCACCTTGCGCACGATGGCTCCCTCCTTGAAACAAGCTGAGTTTAGGGACTGCCGACACGGCACTTCGACCCGTCCCCAGTGGTGAGCTTGCCCACACGGAGCGTGATACGAGGCTTGCTCGGGTCGTGAAATCCCTTGTCGTACCACGGTACGCAGGGTTCCTCTACGGCACAGTAGCTCCGAGGTGTGGCACAGGTCTCTGTTCAAGGGACCAGTCGCGGATCAGGTTTCTTTGTGGAGTCCCTACGAATGGCGCAATGATTCTTTGCCGCCTCATCCGTACGCGCGGACCCTTGTCCGGAGGTTTACCCGGCAGTAGCCTTCCCGCTGTCATCCGTACTGCAGGTAACAGCCGTTTTTCAGGGGGTGGCCCAGGTGGCCCGCAGACCGATAGCTCTCGTGACGGCGGCGGTGCTCTTCCTGGAGGCACCGGCCATCGTCGCGCTCAACGCCGTCATGGCACGGTTCGTCGAGATCCAGTCGATGTCCCTCGACGGCCTCGACCCGGACCACATGGTGACCGGTACGTGGGCCCTCGGCATCGTCTCCGGGCTGCTGCTCGCGCTCTGCGCCACCGTCGCCCTCATCGCCGGCATACGCGACAAGCGCCCCGGGCGCGCCGGCCGGGGCCTGCTCATCGGCTGCGCCGTCGTGCACGGCGTGCTCGGCGCGGTGACGATCGGTCTGATCGGCTGGGGCGCCTTCGCGTTCATGACCGTGGTGCTCGGTCTCGTGGTGTTGACGCTGGTGGCGTACGGAAAGGGCGCCGACGCCCTGGACGAGGCGACGGCGCCCGCGTAGGACCGGCGCGGCCGTCAGGTCCACAGGTCGGTGATGGAGATCCCCAGCTTGGCGAGCAGGTTGCGCAGCAGGGGCAGCGACAGGCCGATCACATTGCCCGGGTCCCCGTCGATGCCGTCGATGAACGGCGCCGAGCGGCCGTCGAGCGTGAACGCGCCCGCCACGTGCAGCGGTTCGCCGCTCGCCACGTACGCGGCGATCTCGGCGTCCGTCGGCTCACCGAAACGGACGACGGTGGAGGCGGTCGCCGACTCGTAGCGCTTGGCCGCCGTGTCGTACACGCAGTGACCCGTCTGGAGGATGCCCACCCGGCCGCGCATCGACTTCCAGCGCGCGGTGGCCTCCTCGGCGTCGGCCGGCTTGCCGAGGGCCTGCTTGTCGAGCTCCAGGACGGAGTCGCAGCCGATGACCAGGGCGCCGAAGGCCTCGGGGCGTGCGGCCACGTGGGCGGCCTTGGCCTCGGCGAGCGCGAGGGCGAGTTCGGCGGGAGTCGGCGCATGCACCTTGTCCTCGTCGACGCCGCTCACGATGACCTCGGGGGCGAGTCCGGCCTGCCGCAGCAGTCCGAGACGGGCGGGCGAGGCGGAGGCGAGCACGACACGGCGGCGATCAGCAGTCATGGGGGAAGCGTAGCCAGTGTCAGTGAAGGCCGACCACGAACATCGCCACCACCATCGCCAGGGCCAGCAGGATGGACGCGCGACGCAGCATGGCCTGCATGTCGCGCATCTCCTTCGGCGGCTCGTTCTTCGGGTCGGACCAGAGCATGACCACGATCCTGCTGGTGGGACGGCCTGGGCGCCTGAGTACCCGTACTCAGGCGCCGGGGTGCCGACGGACTAATTACGGCGTGGTGAACACTCCGTCACCGGCCGCCGACAGCGCCGCCCGGACCGCACGCTCCGCGTCCGCCGGGCCCAGCGGCTCGCGCGTGATCATGAAGCGGTAGTAGAGCGGGGCCGAGACCGCCCGCAGCAGTTCGAGGCCGTCCGTCTCGGCCGGGATCTCGCCGCGGGCCGCGCCGCGCTTCACGGCCGGGGCCCATTCCTCCAGACGGGCCCGGTAGAAGCCGTTCAGCGCCTCGGCGCACTCCTCGTCGCAGGCCGCGGCGGCGATGACCGCACGGAAGACGGCGCCCATACGGGGGTCGGTGAGGGTCTTGGTGACGAGCGCGGCGTTGGCCCGCAGGTCGCCCGCGAGGCTGCCGGTGTCGGAGGCCGGCAGGGACTGCTCCGCCATGTCGCGCAGCAGGTCGGCGACGAGACCGACGGGGGAGCCCCAGCGGCGGTAGACGGTCGTCTTGCCGACCCCCGCGCTCGCGGCGACATGGTCCATGTTCAGCGCGTGGAAGCCCGCCGCGGCCAGGGCGTCCTCGGTCGCGTCGAGGACGGCCCGGCGCACCTTCGCGGTACGGCCCCCGGGGCGCACGGTGCCGGGCACGGCCGGCTGGCTCTCAGTCAAACGGGTCTCCTGTTCCATTAACGCCTTCGAGTCTGCTACGGTACGGGACATCTTAACGGAACCAGAACCCCATTAAGAGGTCTCGCTGATGGTTGCCACCGCTCTCGGGTCCCACACCGACGTCCGTACCGACCGCATGGACGGACGGATGCGACTCGTCCTCCTCGTCCTTCTCGTCGCCCAGTTCATGCTGGCCGTCGACTTCTCGATCCTGAACGTCGCCCTGCCCGTCATCGGCGAAGGACTCGGCTTCACCCTGGGCAACCTCCAGTGGATCGCCACCGCCTTCGCCCTCGCCGCCGCCGGATTCACCCTCCTCCTCGGGCGCGTCGCCGACATCGTCGGCCGCCGCCGCCTCTTCCTCGCCGGAATGGCGCTCCTCGGCATCTCCTCCCTCGTCGGCGGTCTCGCCACGAACCCCGGGATGCTGATGGCCGCGCGTGTCGCCCAGGGCCTCGCCACAGCCGCGGTCACCCCCGCCGGGCTCTCCCTGCTCACCTCCTCCTTCCCGGAGGGCCCCCTGCGCGCCAAGGCGCTCGGCCTCAACGGCGCGCTCATGTCGGCCGGCTTCACCACCGGCGCCGTCCTCGGCGGCGTCCTGACCGACGTGCTCTCCTGGCGCTGGGCCTTCTTCATCAACGTGCCGGTCGCCCTCGCCGTGCTCGTCGTCGCCCCCGCCGTCCTGAAGGAGAGCCGCCCCGCCGTCCGCCCCCGCCTCGACATCCCCGGCGCGATCACGGTCACCGGCGGACTCCTCGCCCTCGTCCACGGCCTCACCACCGAACCCCTGGCACTCCCCGTCGGCGTCGCGCTGCTGGTCGCCTTCTGGTTCGTGGAGCGGCGCGCCGCCTCACCCCTCGTACCCGTACGGATCCTCACGCGCCGCACCGTCGTCCACGGCAACCTCGCCGGGCTCGTCGCCTTCGTCACCGAGACCTCGCTGGTCTTCCTGATGACGCTCTACCTCCAGGACGTCCTCGGCTTCTCGCCGCTCGCGGCCGGTCTCTCGTTCGGCGTCCTCGGCGCGGGCACGGTCCTCGGCGGGGTGTACGCCTCCCGGTTCATCGGCCGCTACGGCGCCCGGGCCGCCCTCGTCGGCGGCGGGCTCCTCCAGGCCGCCGCCACCCTCTCCCTGTACGCCCTGGGCGACGACCCGGCCTGGCTCTGGCTGCTGCTCGCCGGGACCTTCGTCGGCGGCGTCGGCAACATGCTCGCGATCGTCGGATTCATGGTCACCGCGACCTCCGGACTGCCCGACTCCGAGCAGGGGATGGCGACCGGGCTCGCCACCATGACCCAGCAGATCGGCATCACCATGGGCACGCCGATCATGAGCGCCGTCGTGGTCACCTCCACCACGGTCCTCGACGGCATCGGCCTCGCGGTCCTCGTCAACGCCGCGATCGTGCTGGTGGGCGCGGTCCTCGCCGGACTCTTCCTGCGCCGCTCCTGACCGCTCCTCAGGCGGCCGCGGCGCGCGCCCTGTCCGACCCCGGACGCACGAAGGCCGGACCTCCCGCACAAGAGGTCCGGCCTTTCGGTGTGCGTGGACCGGCTAGGCCGGCCAGTAGGAGCGCGCCCAGGAGCGCGGCCCCGGCCGGGGCCGTACCGCTCGCGCGATCCGTGACGGGTCCGACCAGCTCTCGGGAACCACCGGGCCGCCGCCGGCCGCGGACGCCGCCGCCGTCGCCGCGGCCCGGGCCTGGACCACCGCCAGTGCGGCGGCCAGCTCCTCCGGGGTCGGGTTTCCTCGTACGACCTTGATCACAGCGGCTCCTTACAGGGGGATGTTGCCGTGCTTCTTCGGAGGCAGGGATTCCCGCTTCGTCCGCAGCTGACGCAGGCCCTTCACGATCTGCGGGCGGGTGTCCGACGGCATGATCACGCCGTCGATGTAGCCCCGCTCGGCCGCCGTGTACGGGTTGAGGAGCGTGTCCTCGTACTCCTGGATGAGCCGGGCGCGCTCGGCCTCCTGGTCCTCGGCCGCCGCGATGGTGCGCCGGTGCAGGATGTTCACCGCGCCCTGCGCGCCCATGACCGCGATCTGCGCCGTCGGCCAGGCGAGGTTGAGGTCGGCCCCCAGGTGCTTGGAGCCCATGACGTCGTACGCGCCGCCGAACGCCTTGCGCGTGATGACGGTGATCAGCGGGACGGTCGCCTCGGCGTACGCGTAGATCAGCTTGGCGCCCCGGCGGATGATGCCGCCGTACTCCTGGTCCACACCCGGCAGGAAGCCCGGCACGTCGACGAAGGTGATCACCGGGATGTTGAACGCGTCGCAGGTGCGGACGAAGCGCGCCGCCTTCTCGGAGGCATTGATGTCCAGGCAGCCGGCGAACTGCATCGGCTGGTTGGCGACGATGCCGACCGGGAAGCCCTCGACCCGGCCGAAGCCGGTCAGGATGTTCGGCGCGAACAGCGCCTGGGTCTCCAGGAACTCGCCGTCGTCGACGATGTGCTCGATGACGGTGTGCATGTCGTACGGCTGGTTCGCGGAGTCCGGGATCAGGACGTCCAGCTCGCGGTCCTCGTCGTTCACCTCCGTCTCGGCGACCTCGGGGAAGGCCGGCGGCTCGGAAAGGTTGTTCGACGGCAGGTACGACAGCAGGGACTTGACGTACTCGATCGCGTCCTTCTCGTCGCCCGCCATGTGGTGCGCGACACCGGAGGTGGTGTTGTGCGTCCGGGCGCCGCCCAGCTCCTCGAAGCCGACGTCCTCGCCGGTGACCGTCTTGATGACGTCCGGGCCGGTGATGAACATGTGCGAGGTCTGGTCCACCATCACCGTGAAGTCGGTGATCGCGGGGGAGTAGACCGCGCCGCCCGCGCAGGGGCCGACGACCAGGGAGATCTGCGGGATCACGCCCGAGGCGTGGGTGTTGCGGCGGAAGATCTCGCCGTACATGCCGAGGGCCATGACGCCCTCCTGGATGCGGGCGCCGCCGGAGTCGTTGATGCCGACGACCGGGCAGCCGGTCTTCAGGGCGAAGTCCATCACCTTCATGATCTTCTGGCCGAAGACCTCGCCGAGGGCTCCGCCGAACACCGTGAAGTCCTGCGAGAACACGGCGACCGGGCGCCCGTCGACGGTGCCGTAGCCGGTGACCACGCCGTCGCCGTAGGGCCGGGTCTTCTCCAGGCCGAAGTTGGTCGACCGGTGCCGGGCCAGCTCGTCGAGCTCCACGAAGGAGCCCTCGTCGAGCAGCAGCTCGATGCGCTCCCGCGCGGTCAGCTTGCCCTTCGCGTGCTGCTTCTCCACGGCACGCTCGGAACCGGCGTGGGTCGCCTCGTCAATACGGCGCTGCAGATCCGCGATCTTGCCCGCGGTCGTGTGAATGTCGATCTCTTGCGGCTCTACCGACTCGGACATCGGGATGCGGCTCCCTGCCTGGTCACGGGGGTTCGTTGGCTACGAATGGGCTAATGCTCGGCTACTGATCCGTAGGGTATCGACGCCGATACGGTTCGGCACTGCGGTCTTTGCCACACCTAGTCTGGCTTGCATGACGTCCTCTCATGGCTCAGGAGGGCCCTGGTCCGACCTGGACCGGCCCCCGCTCAACGCCGCCTCGCTGCGCCGTGCTCTCGTGCTCCCCGACGGCCTGTGGACCTCGCTCGACGTGGTCACCACCACCGGCTCCACCAACTCCGACCTGACCGCCCGCGCCGACGAGCTGCCCGAAGGGGCCGTGCTCGTCGCCGAGGAGCAGACCGAGGGCCGCGGTCGCCTCGACCGCAGCTGGATCGCGCCCGCCCGGTCCGGGCTCTTCCTCTCCGTCCTGCTCAAGCCCGCCGTGCCGGTGCACCGGTGGGGCTGGCTGCCGCTGCTCACCGGAGTCGCGGCGGCGACGGGGCTCGCGAAGTCCGCCGGGGTGGACCTCTCCCTCAAGTGGCCGAACGACCTGCTGGTTTCGATCGGCGGCGAGGAGCGGAAGACCGGCGGCATCCTCGCCGAGCGGGCGGGCGAGGACGCCATCGTCGTCGGGCTCGGCATCAACGTCACCCTGCGCGAGGACGAGCTGCCCGTCCCGGCGGCGGGCTCGCTGCTCCTCGCGAACGCGATCTCGACCGACCGGGACACCCTGCTGCGCTCCGTCCTGCGGTCCCTGGAGCACTGGTACGGCGAGTGGGTGCGGGCGGACGGCAACCCCGCCGCCTCCGGCCTCCAGGAGGCCTACTCCGCCGGCTGCGCGACCCTCGGCCGCCGCGTCCGGGCCGACCTGCCGGGCGAGCGGATGCTGGAGGGCGACGCGGTGGCGCTGGACGGCGACGGCCGCCTGGTGGTGGCCACGGAGGGCGGCGGCACCGAGGCGGTCTCGGCGGGCGACATCGTCCACCTCCGCGCGGGGGACTGAGGAACCAGCGCCGCGGGACGCCCGTTCAGCCGGTGGAGGAACGGGCGTCCTAAACACGGTGAGGTGGACGTTACGGCGTGAGCTGGCACACACCTGTCGTATCGTGGAGCGCGATCCAGGCGACAGATCGGCAGGGCAGTGGGCAGGGAACGGGCAGGAGGCGGCCGGTGACCGTCGACGACGCGCACAACGGCGGCGAGGCCGAGCCACCGGCGTACCCCACCCCCCACCATGTGGTCGACCACACGGCCGAGCCGACGGACGACCCGCTCGCCATCCGCCTCGAACAGCTCATCCTCGGCGCCGACCGCCGCTACACCCCCTTCCAGGCCGCACGCACCGCGGGCGTCTCCATGGAGCTGGCCTCCCGCTTCTGGCGCGCGATGGGCTTCGCCGACATCGGTCAGGCCAAGGCGCTCACCGAGGCCGACGTCCTCGCCCTGCGCCGGCTCGCCGGTCTCGTCGAGGCGGGGCTGCTCAGCGAGCCGATGGCCGTGCAGGTCGCTCGGTCCACGGGGCAGACGACCGCCCGGCTGGCCGTGTGGCAGATCGACTCGTTCCTGGAGGGCCTCACCGAGCCCCCCGAGCCCGGCATGACCCGCACCGAGGTCACGTACCCCCTGGTCGAGCTGCTCCTGCCCGAGCTGGAGGAGTTCCTGATCTACGTCTGGCGCCGCCAGCTCGCCGCCGCCACCGGCCGCGTCGTGCAGGCCGCCGACGACGAGGAGATGGTCGACCGGCGCCTCGCGGTCGGCTTCGCGGACCTGGTCGGCTTCACCCGGCTGACCCGCCGCCTGGAGGAGGAGGAGCTCGGCGAGCTGGTCGAGGCCTTCGAGACGACCTGCGCCGACCTGGTCGCCGCACACGGCGGCCGGCTGATCAAGACGCTCGGCGACGAGGTCCTGTACGCGGCCGACGACGCCGGCACGGCCGCCGAGATCGCGCTGCGGCTGATCGAGACGCTCAGCCACGACGAGACCATGCCGGCGCTCCGGGTCGGCATCGCCTTCGGCACGGTGACGACCCGCATGGGCGACGTCTTCGGCACGACGGTGAACCTCGCGAGCCGGCTCACGTCGATAGCCCCCAAGGACACCGTCCTGGTCGACGGCGCGCTCGCCGAGGAGCTGACCCGGACCGGTGACGCGCCGGTCTCGGAGACGCAGGCGGCCGAGGAGGCGGCCCGCGCCGAGAAGGAGGGCGAGGAGCCCCCGACGTACCGCTTCGCACTCCAGCCGATGTGGCAGCGGCCGGTCCGTGGCCTCGGTGTCGTGGAGCCCTGGCAGCTGAGCCGCCGCCCCACCTAGGATCCTGGTGAACAGTCGTTAACCGGGAGGGTGCGGTCATGTCCGAGCAGCGCTTTGGTGAGTTCGTCGCGGTCCGCAAGGAGGGGTTCGTCGCCGAGCTCGTCCTCGACCGGCCCAAGGCGATGAACGCCGTCTCCTCCGAGATGGCCCGCTCCATCGGCGCGGCGTGCGCGGCGCTCGCCGACGACGCATCGGTACGGGTGACGGTGCTGACCTCCTCCAACGACCGGGCCTTCTGCGTCGGCGCCGACCTCAAGGAGCGCAACTCCTTCACCGACGCCGAGCTCGTCCGCCAGCGCCCGACCGCCCGCGGTGCCTACACCGGCGTCCTGGAACTCCCGATGCCGACCGTCGCCGCGGTGCACGGCTTCGCCCTCGGCGGCGGCTTCGAGCTGGCGCTCGCCTGCGATGTGATCGTGGCCGACGCGACGGCCGTGGTCGGACTGCCCGAGGTCTCCGTGGGAGTGATCCCCGGTGGCGGCGGTACGCAGCTCCTCCCGCGCCGGGTGGGCGCGGCCCGCGCGGCCGAGCTGGTCTTCACCGCGCGCCGGGTCGAGGCCGCCGAGGCCCGCGAGCTGGGGCTCGTCGACCTGCTGGAGGAGGACGCGCGGACGGCCGCCATGGAGCTGGCCGGCCGGATCGCGGCCAACTCCCCGGTCGGGCTGCGCGCCGCGAAGCGCGCGATGCGGCTCGGGCAGGGCCTCGACCTGCGGGCCGGTCTGGAGGTCGAGGACGCGGCCTGGCGGTCCGTCGCGTTCTCGGGGGACCGTGCGGAGGGCGTGGCGGCGTTCAACGAGAAGCGAAAGCCCGCGTGGCCGGGTGAGTGATCGGCCGAGAGCCGTGTGAGTAACCGCCGAACGGGTGAGAAGTTCCGCAAATGTTCGTAATGTGACTTTCCGTGACGCCTCACCGGTAAAAACAGAAGAAACGTCCCTAAGCTGGAGGAATGGGAGAGGACGTGCGGCTGCGGGCCGTGGTGGCGCTGGCGCAGGCGATGGCGGCGGCGCACACCCCGCGCGAGTTCTGGCGGGCGGCGGCGCTCGGCGCCCGCGACGCGCTCGGCGGGCACTTCGCCGCACTGTCCGTCTGGGAGCGGGACCGCGGCCGGCTGAAGGTGTTGGTGAACGCAGGGGAGCGGGCCGTCGGGGAGGAGGAGTTCCCCGACGCCGAGACCTACCCCGTCCACCAGTTCCCGGAGATCACCGAGTTCCTGCACGCCCAGTGGGCGGGCGGCGGCGAGCCGGACGCCTGGGTGGAGACCGCCGGCGACCGCGTCCCGACCGGCCGTGTCACCGGGCTGCGCAAGCGCGGACGCGGCTGCTGCGTGGTCGCGCCGATCGTGCTGCACGGCCGGGCCTGGGGCGAGCTGTACGTGGCGCGCCCCGCCGGGGCGGCGGTCTTCGACCGCGACGACGCCGACTTCGCGGCGGTGCTCGCGGCCGTGGTGGCGGCGGGCATCGCCCAGGCGGAGCGGCTGGAGGAGGTGCGGAAGCTGGCCTTCACCGACCCGCTGACCGGCCTCGCGAACCGCCGCGCCGTCGACACCCGGCTCGACGAGGCGATCGAGCGCTACCGCACGGACGGCTCCGTCGTGAGCCTGGTGGTCTGTGACCTGAACGGCCTGAAGCGCGTCAACGACGCCCACGGTCACGCCGTGGGCGACCGCCTGCTGGAACGGTTCGGTTCGGTGCTCTCCCGGTGCGGCGCGATGCTCCCCGGCGCCCTGTCGGCGCGCCTCGGCGGCGACGAGTTCTGCCTGCTCTCGGTGGGCCCGACGTCCGACGAGGTGGTGGCGGTAGCGGACGAACTGTGCGTACGGGCCGGGGAGCTGGAGCTCGGCGAGGGCGTCGCCTGCGGGGTGGCGTCGACGGGCGACCCCATCGGCCCGCTCAAGTCCGCCCGCCGCCTCTTCCGCCTGGCGGACGCGGCCCAGTACCAGGCGAAGGCGGCCCGCTCGGCGAAACCGGTCGTGGCGGGCCGCGACGGCACGGTCATCCCCCTCGCGGACGCCCCTCCGGGAGCGAGGGACCGTCGGCGCTTCCGCGACGCACCGCCGGCCCCGCCGGAGGACCGGGGGCCCGAGGGTGCGGCTCCGCGCTGAGCCCTGCACTGCCGGGGTGTCGCCGTACGCGCCGTCAGTCACCCGGCGCCCGTGGACCTGGCGTTGCCCACCGGGCATGTCGTCGTCTGTGACCCCTTCACGGGCCTCGGTCCGTTCGCGCCCCGTCCCTTCGCCGCCGTCCCGTCTGTGTGGCGGTCGTGTCCTTCGGCAACGACGGCACGCCGGCTCGAGTTCGGCGGCGGTCTCCGAAGACCTCCTCGCGCTGGAGCAGTTGCGTGGAGTGCGTCGGAGCCGGTCGGTCCGCTCCTGTGCGGGAGCGAGTGATTCCTTACGGCTCGTGACGGGAGGAATTCAGGAGGTAGTAATTGGGTGAAACCTTTACTGAATTGCCGTCAATAGGCCCACTCCGTATATCTCGATTCAATAACGAGATCCCTGACAAGGTCTGGTCCATTGGGGGTCTGCTGGCGTAACTCCCTTTAGCTTTCGAAGAGTTGACTGTTCATCAAATCTCGCAATAGAGGTAACAGTCAGATATCTCAACGGCCATTCCCCTTTGCCCGAATTCTCCACCACATGCGTCTGGCAGGCTTCGCGCACCCACTCCTCCGACCAAGGATTTGAGGTGCGCATGACTAGACATCGCAGGAAGCGTGAACATCGGCGCAAGCCAAGGGGGTTGATACTCGTCACCGCCGCCATCGCATCGGCGGCGGTGATCGCCGGAGGTGTCGCCTACTCCGGAATGGGGGGCGACGCCCAGGCGGGAACATCCGCCCGGGCAGAGGCATCCGCACAGGCCGAATCCGCGACGGACACCCTCGCGCCGGCCGCCGCCCCGGCCAAGGACGAGGAGCCGGCGCCCATCGT
The DNA here is from genome assembly GCF_042735655.1 of Streptomyces sp. NPDC059567. NCBI lineage: Bacteria > Bacillati > Actinomycetota > Actinomycetes > Kitasatosporales > Streptomycetaceae > Streptomyces > Streptomyces sp. NPDC059567. The sequence goes on from NZ_JBHWBS010000012.1 coordinate 104,954, forward strand.
CGACGTGCCCGCCAACGACGCCGCGCGTGGGATGGTCTACGACGGTCTCAAGGCGGCTGACAGGGGTGACCGCTGCACAGGCGTCTACCGCACCGAGGCGGGGCTGTGCACCCACGGGCCCGACGCCCCGCCCAAGGGCGTGGACATCAAGGTGGACGTAGCCCCCGCAGTCACGACCAAGGCGCCCGCGGCCGACCCGGCCAAGCCCGCGTCGGGGGGGGGGGGCGCGCCCGGGGGGGGGGGGGGGGGCCGCGCCCCCCCCCCCCCCGCCCCGCCCGCGCCCCCCGCCCCCCCGCCCCGCCCGCCCCCCCCCC
>NZ_JBHWBS010000012.1:105277-107027 GCF_042735655.1 Streptomyces sp. NPDC059567
GGGGGGGGGCGCGGGGCGGGGGGGGGTGCGCCCCCCCCCTCCCCCCCCCCCCCCCGACGCCGGCAGCGCCATGACCGGGGCCGCCGCGGCCCCGAAGCCGACGGCCTCGTCCGGCAGCCAGGCCGTCGCCGCAGGCCCTGCGGGCCAGACCGTCCAGTGCGACGGAGACGGAAGCACCGGCAACCGTGTACAGGTCGTGTACGTGCACGGCCCCGACCGCGACCGGTACGCCGAATACGCCGCCTCGTTCCGCAAGTGGGCCGCCGACGCCGACCTCATCTACTCGGCCAGCGCCAAGGAAACCGGCGGTGTGCGTCACATCCGCTACGTGACCGCGGCGGACTGCACACCGACCGTGCTCAACATCGAGCTGCCGTCGTCCGCGCTCTCCGAGTTCAACGCGACCAACAGGGCGCTTGCCGGCAAGGGCCTCGACCGGCGCGACCGCAAGTACATGATCTTCGCGGACGCCAAGGTCTACTGCGGCATCGGCACGTTCGCCGGTGACGAGCGACCGGGCCAGAACAATCAGAGCAACTTCGGCCCCTCCTACGGACGTACCGACGCCGGCTGCTGGGGCGGTCACACCGCGGCGCACGAACTGGGCCACAACCTCGGCGCGGTCAACAACAGCGCCCCCAACACCAGTCGCGGCGCACACTGCACGGACGAGTACGACGTCATGTGCTACTCGGACACCCCGTACTACCCCACGATGCGGTACGTGTGCTCGAACCAGGCGGCCGAGAACATCCTGGACTGCAATCACGACGACTACTTCCATACCAACCCCAAGGCCGGCAGCTACCTGGCCACACACTGGAACGTCGCCGACAACCAGTTCCTGATGCGTTCCGGGGGCGGCACAACCCCCGACCCGGGCCCCGGCCCGACGCCCACACCGACCCCGACGCCCACGAAACCGACCGGCGGACCAGCGGTGACGGCCGGCCAGATACAGTCCACGGCCGCCGTCGTGAGCTGGCCCAAGGTCGTCGGCGCCGTCTGGTACCAGGTCCTGCTGGACGGCAAGCACCTGACCTGGGTCCAGTCGCAGTCGCTGCGCATCTACAACCTCCGGCCCGGCACCGAGTACAAGGTCGCCGTCTCGGTCCGCGACCGGTCCGGCCGTGACAGTGGGGCAGGAAGGGCGACCTCCTTCCGTACGGCCGACGCGAGCGGCGGCATGACCGCCCCCGGCACCCGCTACACCCTCGGCAACTCGGGCACCGGCATGGCTGCCGAGGTGTGGGGCGGACGCTCCGCCGACGGCACGGTGCTCGTCGGTGCGCGCGCCAACGGCTACGCCCAGCAACAGTGGCTGTTCGACGATGCAGGCGGCGGGCTCGTCCGCCTCCGCTCCGCGGTCTCGAGCAAGTGCCTGCAGACGGGAGGCGCCCCCGCCGCGGGCATGTGGGTCGCCCAGCAGCCCTGCGGCGACATCGCCACGCAGAAGTGGAGGTTGTCCAGCCGCGGCGGAGCGATCACCGTGACCGACCCGAGCGGCACCTACGCCCTGACGGTGAGCAACCGCCCGTACTACGGGAGCTGGCTGCTCGACCTCCAGCGCGCGAACGGCCTCGCGACGCAGGCGTGGACGGTCCAGAAGATCTCCTGATCGGCCGTCGGACCGGGGCCCGCGCGCCCCGGTCACCTGATCCGGGCGCGGCGGGGGGCGCCCCCCCCCCCCGCCCTCCGCCCCACAGCCGCACGCACCCGCCCCCGCGCCCGCGCCCCCCGCCCCGCCCCC
>NZ_JBHWBS010000012.1:107037-112686 GCF_042735655.1 Streptomyces sp. NPDC059567
CCACACAATCACCCCCCACCCCCCACACCCGCTCTGTCACGGGGTGTGGGGGGCTGGGTGTTTTGTAAACGCCCCCGGTCCACCGACGCATCGGTTCCCCCGCGGTGCGTCCTCACCGCACCGCGTCCCCACCGCATCTCACGCACCAGGAGCACCGCAACGATGCGTACACGCCACGCTTTCCGTGGATTCACGGGCCTCGGTTTCCTGCTCATGCTCTTCGCCCAGGCCCTGGCAGTACCGTCCGCCGCACGAGCCCACGGCGATACCGTCAAGGTGGTGGTGACCGGGCAGCGAGACGGTCACATCACGACCGAGATCACCTGGGAGAACGACGGGGACGCCGTCGAGGAGACAGTCGCTGCCACGGTGAACGCGACCAGCCTCGACCGGACCCGCTCCATGGGGCCGTGGCGACTGGTCCGCGCCCCCGGCACGCGCGCCGGCTGGATGACCGCGGAAGTCCTCGCGCCCGGTACCTGGAAGGTCACCGTCGACGTGGGGTTCCCCTCCCTCGGCCACGGGGAGGCGGAGGTCGCCGTTCCGGTGGTCGACCCGGTGCCGCCCAGCGCCCTCACGCCCACCGCGTCCGTGCCCGCCCCGGTCCCCTCCGCGCCGGCGCCGTCCTCCGCCGCACCTTCCTCGTCCGCGACACGTCCGACCGATCCGTCCTCGCCCTCGCCCTCCCTGGGCGTGGCCACCGGCGGTGGTGACCGTACGGGCTGGTGGACCACGGCCGGCCTGGTCGGGATCGCGCTCGTCGGCGCTGCAGTCGGGCTGCGGCTGCGGCGGGCCCGCGCCGGCAGGCACTGAGGACGGGGCTCCGCAGGACCGCGGGGCCGTCGGGCACCATCCATGAGGTGGACGGCCGCCTCGCGGAGACGCGGCGCCCGCGGCCATCCGGCAGCCGGTCGGTTCCGGGTGCGTAACGAGGTGTCCCGGGCCTTGGACTGCGGGTCCGTCCCGCGAGACCATCTGCTGCTTTCGGTGTGGTGCCGGGCGGACAAGGGGTGGGACATGAGGCGCGCTGTCGTGGTCGTCGTCGGGGCGGCGCTCGTCGTCGGGCTGGCGGCATGCGGGGAGAAGGACGGCGGCGTCGGCGCGAAGGCTTCGGAGCCGCCGCGTGTCACGGTCACCCCGTCGGTGACGCCGTCTCCTGCCACTCCGTCGGCGTCCCCGTCCGTCGCCGAGCCCAGTCCCACGCCCAGCGTGAGCCGGTCCTCGCTCAAGCCCAGCGCCTCGCTCAAGCCGAGCGCACCCTCCCGTCCCGTACGCACCCAGGTCACGGTCACCCCCGCCGCCAAGGGCGGCCGCCTCGTCGTACGCGGAGGCGGGCCCGCGCAGGAGTTCTCCGTCACCCTGCGCAACGACACCCGGCGCGACTACGCACGCCTCGCCGTCGGGCTCGCCATGGAGCCCTCCTGGGAGGAGGGCGGCCCTGCCGACTGGGGCCTGCGGGCCGAGCGCTGGGACCCGGCCGCGGGCCGTTGGCGTACGGCCGACATCGTGGTCGCCGGCGATGTCGCCGTGCTCTACCAGACCGTCGGCGGGACCGCTCTGCCCCGTGGCGCCGAGCGCACCGTCCGGTACCGGATCAAGGCGACGGGGCCGAGGCCGGTGGCCGGCACCTGGCTCGCCGTCGACGCCGTCGTGACCGGGTTGCCCGAGGAGGCCCCGGCCGAGGCCAGGCTCGCGGGCCACGGCAGGCTGCCGGTCGACATCAACCCCCGGTGATCGCGGGCGCCGGGTAAGGGCCCGTCCGGTGGATGACTAGTGACATGTTGGTCTTCAGTCCGTAGGGTGCTGAATATGGATATGCACACCGTCGTCCTTGGCACGTCCGGCACCACCCCCCAGGACGTCATCGACGTCGCCCGGCACGGCGCCCACGTCGAGCTCTCGACCGAGGCCGTACAGGCCCTCGCGGACGCCCGCGCCGTCATCGACGCGCTCGCCGCCAAGCCCGAGCCCGTGTACGGCGTCTCGACCGGGTTCGGCGCGCTCGCCACCCGGCACATCAGCCCGGAACTCCGTGCCCAGCTGCAGCGCAACATCGTCCGCTCGCACGCCGCCGGCATGGGCCCGCGCGTCGAGCGCGAGGTCGTGCGCGCGCTGATGTTCCTGCGGCTCAAGACCGTCGCCTCCGGGCACACCGGCGTCCGGCCCGAGGTCGCGCAGACCATGGCCGATGTTCTCAACGCCGGCATCACCCCGGTCGTCCACGAGTACGGCTCCCTCGGCTGCTCCGGCGACCTCGCGCCGCTCTCGCACTGCGCCCTGGCCCTCATGGGCGAGGGTGACGCCGAGGGCCCCGACGGCACCGTGAAGCCCGCGGGCGAGCTGCTCGCCGCCGCCGGCATCCGGCCCGTCGAGCTGCGCGAGAAGGAGGGCCTCGCCCTCCTCAACGGCACCGACGGCATGCTCGGCATGCTGATCATGGCCCTCGCGGACCTCGACACCCTCTACAAGTCCGCCGACATCACCGCGGCCCTCTCCCTCGAAGCCCTCCTCGGCACCGAGAAGGTCCTCGAGCCCGAGCTGCACGCCATCCGCCCCCACCCGGGCCAGGGCGCCTCCGCCGCCAACATGCTCGCCGTGCTCAAGGGCTCCGGTCTCACCGGTCACTTCCAGGAGGAAGAGGCCCCGCGCGTCCAGGACGCCTACTCCGTGCGCTGCGCCCCGCAGGTCGCCGGCGCCGGCCGCGACACCATGGCCCACGCCCGCCTGGTCGCCGAGCGCGAGCTCGCCTCCGCCGTGGACAACCCCGTGGTGCTCGCCGACGGTCAGGTCCGCTCCAACGGCAACTTCCACGGCGCCCCCGTCGCGTACGTCCTGGACTTCCTCGCCATCGCCGCCGCCGACCTCGGATCCATCGCCGAGCGCCGCACCGACCGGCTCCTCGACAAGAACCGGTCCCACGGGCTGCCGCCCTTCCTCGCCGACGACGCCGGCGTCGACTCGGGCCTGATGATCGCCCAGTACACCCAGGCCGCCCTGGTCAGCGAGATGAAGCGGCTGGCCGTCCCGGCCTCCGCCGACTCCATCCCGTCCTCCGCGATGCAGGAGGACCACGTCTCCATGGGCTGGTCCGCCGCCCGCAAGCTGCGCACCGCGATCGGCAACCTCAACCGGATCATCGCCGTCGAGCTCTACGCCGCCGCCCGCGGCATCGAGCTCCGCCGCGGTCTGACCCCCGCCCCCGCCTCGCAGGCCGCCATCGAGGCCCTGCGCGCCGCCGGGGTCGAGGGCCCGGGGCCGGACCGCTTCCTCTCCCCGGACCTGGAGGCGGCCGACGTCTTCGTCCGCGAGGGCAAGCTCGTCGCGGCCGTGGAGCCGGTCACCGGCCCGCTGGCGTAGCGGACGCGTACGGCCGAAGCGAGAAGGGCCGCCTCCCCCGTACCGGGAGAGGCGGCCCTTCCGTCGTGCGAACTCAGTGGGCCCGGCCGCCGCGTCTCATCGCCAGCGCCACGAATCCCGCTCCCACGGCCAGGAAGCCCGTCCCGCCGATCAGATACGGCGTCGTGTCCGGGCCGCCGGTCTCGGCGAGGCGCTGCTCACCCGCCTCGCGCTCCTGCTGGGTCGAGGTGACCCGCTCCTCGTCGGTCGCGTTCGCGGACGGAACGAACCACAGCGCGAACAGCAGCGTCCCGGCCGCCGTGGCGGTCAGCAGCGGGCGTCGAGCGACGGACACAGAGATTCGATCCCCCTTGCGGAAACCGCGAATTGGTAGGTGCGTCGATGCTAATGAACACAGCGGGTCGCAGGAAAGTCGAGACCCCGGGGAGCCTACGCTCCCTCGTATGAGCACTTCCGAGACATCACGGTACGTACGACTTCGCGTCGAAGTCGTCCTGGAGATCGACGGCCCCGAGGAGCTGACCGAGGCGGCCGTCGGCCGTATCGACACCGACGAGTTCATGCCCGAGGACGAGCGCGTGCACGCCCGATCCGCCGTCCGCGAGGACAGCGCGGAGGCACTGGCCTACCTCATCGAGCCCTTCGACCTCGTCCGCGAGGTCCCCGGGATCGAGCTGGTCCAGGCCTCCTGGACCAGCGAGGAGGTCGACTACGACCCCGATGCCCAGGAGTGGGACCTCGACGAGGAAGATGAGGTGGACGAAGACGACACGGAACGGGTCTAGCAGGGCGTGGCACCCCTGGAAGCCCCGGTACGGCCGTCCCGTACCGGGGCTTCCCGCTGTACGGAGACCCGTACGGGAACCGGACGCTCCGCGGCCGCGTGTGGATCAGTGGTGTTCCCCACAAACCCTCCGGTTACGGAACCGCGCAGGGTCTCATGGATGTTTTGACGAGTGTTGGCAGGGATTCGGCGACGATGGAGATGCGTGTGATGACGGACAGCAAGCGCCGCAAGAGCCTGGCGGCAGCCGCCGCGGTGCTCGGCGGCGTGTTGGTGCTCTCGGCGTGCAGCGACGGCGACAAGGGCGGCGCCGCCGACAGCTCCTCGTCGGCCCAGTCACAGGCTCAGGTCGACGAGGCCGCGGCGCAGAAGACGTCGAAGGCCCAGATATCCATCTCGCCCAAGAACGGCACCGACAACGCGTCGATCAACAACGACGCCAAGGTCACCGTCACCAACGGCACGCTGACCGAAGTGACGATGACCACGCAGGAGGGCAAGAGCGTCGAGGGCGAGATGTCCGCCGACAAGCTCAGCTGGAAGCCCACCGGGCAGCTCAAGCGCGCCACCGTCTACAAGATCTCCGCCACGGCGAAGGACGCGGACGGCCTGGAGGCGCACGAGAACACCTCCTTCACCACCGTCTCCCAGGCCAACAGCTTCATCGGCAGCTTCACGCCCGAGGACGGTTCCACCGTCGGCGTCGGCATGCCGGTCTCGATCAACTTCAACAAGGCGATCACCGACAAGAAGGCCGTCCAGGGCGGCATCACGGTGACCTCCAGCAGCGGCCAGGAGGTCGTCGGGCACTGGTTCGACTCCCAGCGCCTGGACTTCCGCCCCGACGACTACTGGACCGAGGGCTCGACCGTCACGCTGAAGCTGAACCTCGACGGCGTCGAGGGCGCCGAGGGTGTCTACGGCGTCCAGCAGAAGACCGTCACCTTCAAGATCGGCCGCAACCAGGTCTCCACCGTCGACGTCGCCACCAAGACCATGACGGTCAAGCAGGACGGCAAGACGATCAAGACCATCCCGATCTCGGCGGGCTCCCCGGAGAACCCCACCTACAACGGTGAGATGGTGATCTCCGAGAAGTTCAAGGAGACCCGGATGAACGGCGCCACCGTCGGCTTCACCGACGACGACGGCAAGGGCGAGTACGACATCAAGGACGTCCCGCACGCCATGCGCCTGTCCACCTCGGGCACGTTCATCCACGGCAACTACTGGGGCCCGGACTCGATCTTCGGCTCCGCCAACACCAGCCACGGCTGCGTGGGCCTGAACGACGTCAAGGGCGCCGGCGACCCGAACCAGATGGCCGCCTGGCTCTACGACCACTCCATCGTGGGCGACGTCGTCATCGTCAAGAACTCCAAGGACAAGACGATCTCGCCCAGCAACGGCCTCAACGGCTGGAACATGAGCTGGTCGGCGTGGAAGGCCGGCTCGGCGGTCTGATCCCGTACGCATGAAAGCGGCGGCCCCCTCCACCCGGAGGGGGC
>NZ_JBHWBS010000013.1:0-32098 GCF_042735655.1 Streptomyces sp. NPDC059567
TTCTCACTGTCCCCGGCCGCTCGGAGGGGGGGGGGGGGGGCGGGCGGCCTCGGGTTTCTCCGTCGTGCGTTCGCTCAGGAGCTCAGGAACCGGCGTCCCGCTCCCAGCGGTAGAAGCAGTGCGCCATGGCGTCCTTGGGGCTGCGCCATGTCTTCGGGTCGTACGCGCTGACGTACGCCGAGAGCTTCTCGCTGGTGTCCCGGAACTCCGGGTGCCCCGTCAGCTTCGCGATGGCGGGGGCCGGGTCCCGCTCGGACTCGATCAGGTGCAGATAGACGTCCCCGAACTGGAAGAGGCTGCGCCGGGTGACGCCGACCAGGTGCGGGAGTTCGCCGCGGTCGGAAGCGGCGAACACGTCGGCGATCGCCGGCGCCGAATCGGGTGCCATGCGGGCGACGATCAGGGCGTGGTGCATCGAGCGTCCTTCCTGGGTGTACGGGTGTACGGGGTACGGGTGTACGGGTCCGGACTGTGCGGGTGGGCGTCAGCCGGGCAGGACCGAAGCGCTCCGGCGGTCGCGGGCGACCTGCTCGATGCGGTCCCGGATGAGGGCCATCTGGGTGCGGGAGTTGCGGTTGATGTTGTCCGTCATCCAGTCGTCGTCGACCGGAGCGTCGGGCTTCATCGCGAAGTCCTGCACCCAGCGCATGTGGACGCCGGCCGGGGTCTCCTCGTACTCCCACCGGATGTCCATGTGCTCGAACGGTCCGGTCTCGACGCGGCGGGCGTTGACGGTCCGCTTGGGGCGGTCGACGGTGCGCTCCGACACCCAGCTCCAGACCTTCCCGGCCTCGTCCGGGTGCATGGTCAGGCGGAAGGTGGTGGAGTCGCCCTCGCGGGAGAGCACCTCGAGGGAGGCGTACTCGCTGAAGAGGTTCGGCCAGTTCTCGATGTCGTTGGTGATGTCCCAGACGAGGTCGAGCGGAGCGTCGATGGTGATGGTGTTGTCGGTGTGTCCGGACACGTCAGACTCCCGTCTTGAGCGTGTTGTTGACGAGAACGACGAACTCGGCGGGCGTCTTGCAGCGCTCCGCGTCGGTGGGCAGCGAGACGCTGTACCGGTTCTCCAGCTCGCCGACGATGCCGAGCAGGCCGAGCGAGTCGAGGCCGAGGGTACTGAAGGGCGCGTCCGGCGCCTTCTCGAGCTCCCGGGGGTCGACGGTGACTCCGGCCGCCTGCTTCATCAGTGAAGCGAGTTCGTCGAAGGTCAGTGCGGTGGTGATCATGTGTGTGCTTCTCCTTCCCGCCCGGTCCTACCGGGCGGAGTCGTCGCCGCGGCGCACGACCAGCGCCGCGTTGGATCCCATGAGTCCTCTGCTGAGGACGAGGGCCGTGCGCAGCTCGGCGGGGCGAGCGCGGGACATCACGAGGTCGAGGTCGTGGCTGATGTCGAACACGTTGGGGGTGGGGGGCACCAGGCCCTGTTCCATCGCGAAGACGGCGGCCGCGGTGTCGAGGACGGGCGCCCCGCAGTAGGCGCGGCCGATCCCGGTCTTGGGCGCCGTGACGGGTACGCGGGTGGCATGGGCTCCCAGGGCGTCGGCGATCGCCAGCGCTTCGGCTCGGTCCGCCTCCGGTACGCCCAGGGCGTCGGCGAAGACGACGTCGATCTCCTCCGGGGCGCACTGGGCCTCGTCGAGGGCGTCACGGACGGCGCGGGCGAGTCCCTCGCGGGACTCCTCCCAGCGGGTGGCACCGGTGAACGTGGCGCCATGGCCGGCCACGACGGCCCGGACGGCCGCTCCCCGGTCGCGGGCGCGGGTCTCGTCCTCCACGACGAGCATGGCGCCGCCCTCCGCCGGGACGAAGCCGCAGGCTCCCGCGGTGAAGGGGCGGTAGGCGCGGTCCGGGTCCTCGACGGTGCTGAGCTCGGGGTATCCGAGCTGGCAGACCATCGAGTACGGCGCGAGGGGTGCCTCGGCGGCGCCGACGATCATGGCACCCGTGCCGCGCCGTACGGCCCGTGCCGCGTGGGCGACGGAGTCCAGTCCGCCCGCCTCGTCGCTGGCGACCACTCCGCACGGCCCCTTGAAGCCGCTCCGGATGGAGATCTGGCCGGTGCTCGCGGCGTAGAACCAGGCGATGGACTGGTACGGGCCGACGAACTTGGAGCCCTGTCCCCACAGCTTCTGCAGCTCGCGCTGTCCGAACTCGCCGCCGCCGGACCCGGCGGCGGTGACCACCCCGATGTCGAAGGGCTCCTCGGGGTTGTCGCGGATGCCCGCGTCGTCGAGGGCCATCGAGGCCGCGGCCATGGCGTAGTGGCTGAACCGGTCGGTCTGGACGACGAAGCGCTCCTCGATGAGGGAGGAGGCGTCGAAGCCCCGGACCTCGCCCGCGACCTTCAGAGGCAGGTGCTCGCACCCCTCGCGGGTGATCCGGTCCAGAACGCCGAGCCCTTCCCGGACCGACTTCCAGTACGCCTCGGCGCTCAATCCGTTGGGGGCGATCACACCGATGCCGGTGACGACCGCGCGCCGTGGTCGGTGACTGCTCATCGTGACCTCCCTCCCGGCCCGGTCAGGAGGACCGCGGACTGGAAGCCGCCGAATCCGCTGCCCACGGAGAGCACGTTCCTCAGCTTCCGCGGGCGGGCGGTGCGCGGCACGTAGTCCAGGTCGCACTCGGGGTCGGGGGTCTCGTAGTTCGCCGTCGGGGGTACCACCTGGTGCTTCAGCGCGAGGACACAGGCGACGACCTCTATCGCGCCGATCGCGCCGAGCGAGTGCCCCACCATGGACTTGATGGAGCTCATGGGGGTGTCGTAGGCGTGGGCGCCCAGGGAGCGCTTCACGGCGGCGGTCTCGTGCCGGTCGTTCTGCCGGGTGCCCGAGCCGTGCGCGTTGACGTAGTCGATCAGCGTGGGGTCGAGCCGGGCCTGGTCGAGCGTGGAGTCGATCGCCCGGGCCATCTCGAGCCCCTCACCGGTCAGACCGGTCATGTGGTACGCGTTGCCGAAGGTGGCGTAGCCGCCGATCTCGCAGTAGATGTGCGCACCGCGGGCCCTGGCGTGTTCGTACTCCTCCAGGACGAGGACCGCCGCGCCTTCGCCCATGACGAACCCGTTGCGGTGGTCGTCGAAGGGCCGGGAGGCGTGCTCGGGGTCGTCGTTGTCGGGCGACGTCGCCTTGATGGCGTCGAAGCAGGCCATGGTGATCGGCGATATCGGCGAGTCCGACGCGCCGGCGATGCAGACGTCCGCCCGGCCTTCCTCGATGGTGTGGAAGGCGTAGCCGACGGCGTCGAGGCCGGAGGTGCAGCCGGTGGAGACGGTCTGCACCGGTCCCCGGGCTCCGAACTGTTCGGCCACGACCGAGGCGAGGGTGCTCGGCGAGAAGGCCATGTGCAGCTTCGGGTCGGCCACGCGATGGTCCACGTCCCACCGCTGCCCGCCCTCGCTGACCAGGACGTAGTCGTGTTCGAGCCGGGTGGTGCCGCCGACGGCGCTGCCCAGGGAGACGGCGACGCGCCAGGGGTCTTCCGTGTCGGTGTCGAGTCCGGAGTCGCGTACGGCTTCCCCGGCGGCGACCACGGCGAACTGGATGTACCGGTCGGCGTGTCGGCTCAGTTCCGGGTCCAGGCCGTGGGCCGTCGGGTCGAAGTCGCACTCGGCGGCTATGCGTGAGCGCAGGCCGGCCGGGTCGAACAGGGTGATGCCGCGGGTCGCGGTACGGCCGGCGGCGAGGAGGTCCCAGAACGCCTTCGCTCCGGTGCCGCCCGGAGCGACCACACCGATACCGGTGACGGCCACTCGCCGGGTCACTCGATGGCCCCGCTTCGCTCGGACACCTGAGCCGGGTCGTGCACGGTCAGGTGCGGCCCCGCCGCGGCGAGCTCGCCTTCCTCGGTGACCTCGGTGTCGACGTGGCCGAGGCTCGGTCGCGGGGCGAGCGGGCCCAGGTGGAAGACCATGCGGGCCTCCACGTCACCGACGTTGCGGAACCGGTGCCGCATGTCGATGGGGATCAGGAGGCCCTGGTCGGGCTGGAGCCCGAACGTCTCGCCGTCCAGGTCCACTTCGAGCGCGCCCGAGACGACGTACACGAACTCCTCGGAGTACGGGTGGTAGTGCTCACCGATGCGCTCGCCGGGCTGGACGATCGCCAGGCCCATGAAGCCGCTGGTGGAACCCACGGTGGCCGGCGTGAGCATGGCCCGCAGGTCACCCCCGCGCCTGCGGTTGGGTTCCGTCTCGCTCAGGGTCACGATGCGAGGACGCTGCTTGAGCATGGTTGTTACCTCCGGTGTGGAAGTGGCGTGCGGGGTGAACGGCCGCGGCCGGGGCCACGGCCGCACGTCAGGAATCCGCCGAGCTGCGGTCGGTGATGGGCAGCATGTCGGCGTGCGACAGGAGGCGGTTGATGTTGCGCTCCGTCTCCAGGGAGCCCTCGACGCCGATCGCGGCACCGTCGAGGAGTCGTTCCAGCTCGGCGGCGGTCCCGGGGCCCTTGAGGCCCAGCGAGGCGACGGGGTCGGCGTCGAGCTCGCCGGTGAGGTCGACGAGGCGCACCACGATGTCGTCGCGCTGGAAGACGGTGCTGCCGTACACCGGGCTCTTCGGGTCGTCCGCCGCGGCCGCGTCCTGATGGGCGAGCAGCCGGGCCAGCTCCATCCCGCAGCCTTCCTTGGCCGGGTAGTACAGCGCGTGGCGCCGCACGTCGCCCGCTGCCGGCCGGCCGGACACCACATGGTGGACGGCCGGGAGCGCGGCCCGGGTGAAGAAGACGCGTGCCGATTCGGGGTCGGTCAGATCCCGGTCCTGCTCCAGGTACGGGTTGATGGCCTCCTCGACCGCTCGCACCTCGGGCTGACGGGCGACGTGGCGCAGCGCCGCGAGGAGATCGCCCTCCACTTCCACGGCCCGTACGACGCGGTTGCCGTGCATGAAGAGCGAGGTGCGGCGCAGCCGCGTGTTCTCGTCGACCTGGGCCTTGGGCGACTTGTACCCGGCCAGGAGCTCCGCGACCTTCGACTCGGAGCCCGGCTTGACGGTGAAGGTGAGGGCGTGGCGTGCCACACCGTCACCGACACGGGCGGCCACCTGCTGACGCGACGACGCCCCCTCGGGCGTGAGCGGCTGACGGGGACCGGTCTCCCTCAGGATGCTGTAGCGCATCGACCGGGTGTCCCGGACGCAGCTGTGCATCGGCTTGACGGTTTCGACGTGCTCCTCGCTGTTCACCCAGGCGAGGAACGGCGGAGCGCTCTCCCACTCGCTGGTGATGAGCCACTGCGAGGGGTTCTCGATGGACTGGCAGAGCTGGTCACTGATGTGACCGGGTACGGACGCGACCTGCTTGCACATGAGTTCGTACGCGTCCAGGAACTGCTGCTGAGCCCCTTCGTACAGGTCGAGCAGCAGGATCACCCGCAGCCTCGAGCCGTCGAACGCCGACTGCGAAATGCGTCCCGAGATGGACATCCAGCGCACCTCTTTCTCTTCCGCGAGGAGGGTCGGGGAGGACCGCCGTGCCCGAAAGCCCGGAGTCGTCATGTGCCGATCGTTGGCGCGCGCCGCGATCCGCGCGAGCCCCACGGGGCGGATGAGTGAACTGCGCGTTCATTCGGGTGCCCCGCACGCGCGAACCGGTCCGTAGGGGGCATGCATCTGCATTCCACCCCTGGCATGCGTCGCAGGCGACGCTGGAGGCGATCAATGAACCGAATCGAAGAAGCCGGCGAAGTCGGTCACCGCACGCCCGTCCTCATCGTCGGCGGCTCGCTGGTAGGCCTTTCCACCTCGCTGTTCCTGGGGCGTCTCGGCGTTCCTCACACGCTCGTCGAACGGCACCGGGGCACCTCGTTCCACCCCCGCGGGCGCGGCAACAACGTGCGCACGATGGAGGTGTTCCGTGGCGCCGGTGTCGAGGAGCGCATCCGCGATGCCGCGTCCGTCCTGGCGCGGAACAACGGCATCCTGCAGACACCGAGCCTGGTGGGCGATGTCGGCGAGTGGCTGTTCAAGGAGATCGACCCCGGCGGCGGGGTCGCCCGGTTCAGCCCCGCCGGATGGTGCCTCTGCAGCCAGAACGATCTCGAGCCGGTGCTCCTGGAGAGCGCTCGCGAGCTCGGCGGGGATCTGCGGTACTCCACCGAGCTGATGTCGTTCGAGCAGGACGCCGAGGGGGTGACCGCCCAGGTCAAGAGCCGTGACACGGGCGAGCACCTCACGATCCGCGCGGACTATCTCGTCGCGGCGGACGGCCCGCGCAGCCCCGTTCGCGAACGGCTCGGCATCGGGCACAACGGCCCGGGCGACCTGTTCCACAACGTGAGCATCACCTTCGTCTCCCGGGGTCTCGCGGACATCGTCGGCGACCGGCGCTTCGTCGTCTGCTATCTGACGAACCCGGAGGCCGACGGGGCCCTGCTGCCGGTCGACAACCAGGAGCGCTGGGTCTTCCACGCGCCCTGGCACCCCGAGACCGGCGAGACGGAGGAGGAGTTCACCGACGAACGCTGCAGGGACCACATCCGGCGGGCCGTGGGAGTGCCTGATCTCGATGTGGAGATCACGGGCAGAGCGCCCTGGCACGCGGCCGAGAGGGTCGCCGCACGGTACGCGGACGGCCGGGTGTTCCTCGCCGGTGACTCGGCCCACGAGATGTCGCCCACCGGGGCGTTCGGCTCCAACACCGGTATCCAGGACGCGCACAACCTGGCCTGGAAGCTGGCGGCCGTCCTCGGCGGATGGGCGGGCCCGGGCCTGCTGGAGACCTACGACGCGGAGCGCAGGCCCGTCGCCGAGGCGACGAGCTCCCGCGCCTCGTCACGTTCGGTCGAGCACAGCCACCCCGGGTACGCACCCTCCCCCGAAGCCTCCGGCGGCGGGGGAAGGAAGGGCGGGATCCTCAACGTGGCGCTGGGCTACCGCTACCCCCAGGGCGCGGTCCAGGGTGCCGACCGGGAGGTTCCGGTCGTCCCCGACGGGCTGCGGTTGACGGGCGAGCCCGGCAGCCGGGCGCCCCACATGTGGCTGGACCGCGCCGGCGACCGTGTCTCCACCCTCGACCTGTACGAGCGGTCCCTGGTGCTCCTGAGTGCCGCGGGCGGCGCCGGTATGTGGCACACCGCGGCGAAGCGCGTCGCGGAGCAGCTGTCGGTGCCGGTCGACTCGTACCGCATCGGTGACGGGTCCGACGCGGAGCTGTCCCCGGAGGGCGAAGCGGACTGGGCGGAACTCCACGGCGTGACCGCGGACGGTGCGGTCCTCGTCCGCCCCGACGGGTTCGTCGCCTGGCGGTCGGAAGGTGCGGTCGCGGACCCCGGGGCGACGTTGCGCAAGGTCCTCGCGGCGGTCCTGGACCGGGAGTGACCGCTTCCTCGTCGCCCGTACGCCGGCCGTCCGGGGCGCCCTGAAGCCGGGGCGCTCCGGACGGCCGGCGCGTTCGGTCGGCCGGGTCACCCGGACTGCCGCAGTGCCTTCGTGAGCAGGATGCCGACCACGATCAGGGCCGCGCCCGGCCACCAGACGTCGTCGAAGATCAGGACGGCGATCCCGATGGGGACGAGCAGCCCGGCGAGCGGGACGAACATTCCGGACAGGCTCGGCGGGTCCGGTCCCGGCCGGCCCGCCGCGCGGCGGGCGCGGGCCCGGGCGACGTCCGGGTACCAGTCGGTGAAGCGCAGGGCCACGATGATCGCGAGGGTTGGATGATCCAACCCGTCCAAATGTTGTTCGGGTTGCGCAGCACCAGGTCGCCGTACCCGCCCGCGAGGCCCGCTCCTACTCCTGGCGCAGGCTCATGACCAGGTCCCTCGGCAGTCCATGGGTGTCGTGGAGGTAGTGGAAGTCGTCCTCTCCGAGCGAGCCTTGGAAGCGGGGACGGGTCAGCACCTGCCGGCCGCGGTCGAGGAGCCGCCCGAACCGCCCTTGCTCGTCGAGCAGTACGCGACGGACGTCGCGGGGGTCCATCGGCTGCCGGAAGTGGTCGAGGGTGTGCTCGATCAGCTCGACCGGCAGCTCTTCGAGGCTTCGTGACGGATCGTCCCGCCACAGCACGGTGAGCACCCTGCGCACCAGGCGGCGCAGTACATAGCCGCGTCCGGTGTTGCTCGGGCGCACCCCGTCGCCGAGGATCACCATGGCCGAGCGCAGGTGGTCGTAGACCAGGCGCAGCGAGGTCTCCTCCAGGGGCCACATCGGGGGTACGAGGCGGCGCCAGGGGTCGAAGACGTCGCCTTCGTACACGGACGATCTGCCCTGCAGCAGCGAGGCGAGCCGCTCCAGGCCGAGCCCCGTGTCGATGTTGCGCCGGGGAAGCGGCACGAGGGAGCCGTCGTCGAGGCGGCGGTGACGCATCATCACGTGGTTCCACACCTCGACCCAGCGGTCGTCCTGGGTGGGCGTCGACCGGGGTGGGGTGTCGCCGCTCCACAGGAAGATCTCCGAGTCGGGGCCGCACGGACCGGTCGGCCCGTTGGACCACCAGTTGTCCTCCACGGTGAGCTCCACGGGGACGCCCCGGCTCTGCCAGAACTCCAGGGAGGAGGTGTCCGGGCCGGTCCGGTCGTCTCCGCCGTAGACCGTGGCATGCAGGAGGCCCGGATCGACGCCCAGGCCCTCGGTGAGCAGCCCGTATCCCCAGTCGAGACTCTCCGGGCCCTCGTAGTCGCCGAGCGACCACGTGCCGAGCATCTCGAAGACGGTCAGATGGGTGGGATCGCCGACCTCCTCCAGATCCGTGGTGCGCAGACAGCGCTGTACGTTGACCAGCCGCCCGCCCAGCGGATGAGGACGCCCTTCGAGGTACGGGGTGAGCGGATGCATCCCGGAGGTGGTGAAGAGCACGGGGTCACCGGGTGGTGGCAGGAGCGTCGAGCCGGTGACGCGGCGGTGGCCGCGCTCCTCGAAGTACTCGACGAAGGTTCGGACGATCTGGTCGGTCTTCATGGGGATGACTCCTTCGCGTGACTGCAAGGGAGGCACCGGAGAACGGGCCGGCTCGGTCGTCGACCGGGGCTGGGACGCCACAAGAGAACACCGGCGGGCCGTTTCCGGTCGCCGGTGGGAAGGGAGAAGGTCAGGCGGCGGCAACCGGCGAGCTGGTCGCTCGCGCGGTCGCGGTGGTGCTTCGGCCGGTGACGTTCATGCGATCGATCATAACGCGGCGCGCTGTCGCGCACCCGGATTTATCCGTGGGCGAGCAGGCGGTGGGCCGACCGCACGGGCCTGTACGGGTGAACTGGATCGTGACCTCTGTCGACCGGGGCACAGTCGGCCGAAGACAGGGAGGGAGCCGTACACCGACCACGGAGGCATCATGCGCCGCGTCACCGCCGACACCACTCCCGAGTACCTCAAGCGAACGGCCCCTCCGGTCCGTGAACGCCTGGCCGCCGCCACACAGCTGGAGAACTTCCTGGCCGGTGCCGGCGCGCTCACCCTGGAGCAGCGGATGCTCCTCGTCGATCAGGCCCTGGTGCTGATCGAGCAGAACTACGTACATCTGCCGCTGAAGATGGCGATGCACGCGGTCAACCCCGTACAGCGGCTGCGTCTCATCCGGCGGCAGCTGGAGCAGCAGACGGCGGACACGATGCCGCCGGAGTGGGTCTTCCACGCGGAGATGGCCACGGTCTTCCACTCGGTCCGTGACCTGCACACCAACTACCAGCTGCCCGCGCCGTTCGCCAACAAGATCGCCTTTCTTCCCTTCCGGGTCGAGGAGTGCGCCGACGGCTCGAAGCCGCGGTTCGTGGTCACCCGCATCACCCAGGGCTTCTCCGCCCCGGGCTTCGAACGGGGCGTCGAGATCACCCACTGGAGCGGAATCCCCATCGAGCAGGCCGTCGAGCTCAACGCCGCCCGGTTCGCCGGGAGCAACGCGGCGGCGCGCCGCAGCCGAGGGGTGCAGTCGCTGACGGTCCGCTCGCTCTCGGCGCATCTGCCTCCGTTCGAGGAGTGGGTGACCGTCAGCTACACCGGCTCCGACGGTACGGCGCGCGAGCTGCGCGAGAACTGGCAGATCGTGGAGAACCTCCCGCCGATGGCCGGTCCGACCGGTGAGGCCGCGCTCGTCATGGGCGTGGACCACGAGGCCGACGAGATCAGCCGGGCCAATCTCATGCTCTTCGCCCCGCACATCATCGAGCAGCAACAGGCCGTGGATTCGGGAGAATCCCCCGCCGTCGCGGCGGACGAGGTCGTGAGCATGATGCCGAAGGTCTTCACGGCCCGCACCGTCCAGACGCCGTCGGGCACCTTCGGTCACATCCGCATCCACACCTTCAGCGTCGACAATGCCGGCGCCTTCGTCGGGGAGTTCGTCAGGCTCCTCGGCCTGCTGCCCCAGAACGGTCTGGTCGTCGACGTACGCGACAACGGCGGCGGCCTGGTCTGGGCGTCGGAGCTCACCCTGCAGACCCTGACACCGCGCCGGATCACGCCGGAGCCGTTCCAGTTCATCAACACGCCTCTCAATCTGCGCATCTGCCGCAGCAGCCCGAGCCTCAGCCCCTGGGTGAAGTCGATGGAGCAGGCGATCGAGATCGGGGCCGCCTTCTCCGCCGCCCTGCCCCTCACGCCGGAGGCCCTCGCCAACGACATCGGGCAGCAGTACTTCGGCCCGGTCGTCCTCATCACCAACGCCCGCTGCTACTCCGCCACCGACATGTTCGCCGCCGGCTTCCAGGACCACCGGATCGGCACCGTGCTCGGCACCGACGACAACACCGGAGCGGGCGGCGCGAACGTCTGGGCGCAGGGCGACATCATCAGGTTCTTCCCGATCACCTCCTCGCCGTACCGACCCCTGCCCAACGAGGCGGGGATGCGCGTGGCGATCCGTCGGTCCCTGCGGGTCGGCGACCGGGCCGGTACGCCCCTGGAGGACCTCGGCGTCGTACCGGACGTACGCCACCGGATGACCCGCCGAGACCTCCTGGAGGCCAACGCCGACCTCATGGCGCGCGCCGGAGAACTCCTCAAGGCGCAACCCGTACGGGAGTTGACCATCACCGACGCCACCCGCGCCGACGGCTCACTCCGCCTGACGCTCAGGACGGCCAACGTCGACCGCGTGGACGTCTTCCTCGACCAGCGCCCCCGCACCTCCGTGGACATCCCCGACGGCCAGGGCGAGGTGCACGTGCCGGGGGCCACGGCGGCCCTGACGGTCCGCGTGGACGGTTTCGCCGACGGCGAGCTCGTCGCCAGCCGCACCGAGCGGCTGTAGGACGCGAGAGGAGCGGCCGGGCGGGAACGGAAGGCGGCAGGGGCCGGGAGCGGGCCTCACCGCCGCCGCTTCCCCCGGACGCACCGCCCGCCTCGTGCGGCGGAGCGACGGGCGTTAGCGTCTCCTTACGGGGCGGGATGATCACCGTCACCCGTAAGGGGATCGCCGATGACGAACGAAGCCCCATCCCCGGCAGGACCAGGGGACGACGCCGGAGTCGAAGGCGAAGTCGACGTTGTCGTGGTCGGCTCGGGCTTCGGCGGCTCCGTCGCCGCGTACCGGCTCGCCGCCGGTGGCCGGTCCGTGGTCGTTCTGGAGCGCGGCAAACCGTACCCGCCCGGCAGCTTCCCCCGCACACCCGCCGGCATGGCCCGCAACTTCTGGGATCCCAGCGAGGGCCTGCACGGGCTGTTCGACATCTGGTCGTTCCGCGGCCTGGAGGGGGTCGTCTCCAGCGGCCTCGGCGGCGGATCGCTGATCTACGCCAACGTCCTGCTACGCAAGGACGAGAAGTGGTTCGTCCATGAATCGCCGCTGCCCGGCGGAGGGTACGAGAACTGGCCGATCAGCCGCCGCGACCTCGATCCGCACTACGCCGACGTCGAGAAGATGCTCGGCGCCACGCCGTACCCCTACCAGGACACGCCGAAGACCGTCGCGATGCGGGAGGCCGCGGAGCTGCTGGACCTTCGGGTGTCCCGGCCTCCGCTGGCCGTCTCGTTCGCCTCCGGGCCCGACGAGTCACCCGTCCCCGGCGCTCCCCTGCCCGAGCCAGAGTACGGCAACATCCACGGCCTGCCGCGGGAGACCTGCCGGCTGACCGGCGAATGCGACGTCGGCTGCAACCTGGGTGCCAAGAACACCCTCGACCACACGTATCTGTCGGCCGCGCGTCACCACGGCGCCGACATCCGTACCCGCTGCGAGGTACGCGGCCTCACACCCCGGCCCGGTGGCGGCTACGAGGTCAGCTACGTCGTCCACGACCCGGCCCGCGAGGGTCACCGCACCCCGACCGGTCGGCTGTCGCTGCACCGGATCCACTGCAAGCGGCTGGTCCTGGCCGCCGGCGCGTTCGGATCGACGTACCTGCTCCTGCGCAACCGCTCCGCGCTGCGCGGCATCAGTCCGGCTCTCGGCAACCGGTTCTGCGGCAACGGCGATCTGCTCGGTCTCGTCCTCAAGGCGACCCGCGGCTCCGCGGGAAGCGGGCCGCGGAAGCTGGCGAGCAGCACGGGACCGGTGATCACCAGCGCCATCCGCGTCGGCGACGAACTCGACGAGGACGGCTCGACGGGACGCGGCTACTACGTCGAGGACGCCGGCTACCCGGCCTTCGTGGACTGGCTCGCCGAAGTGTCACAGGTGCCGGGAAGCGTCCGCCGTACGGCGGGGTTCGGCCTCCACCGGCTGCGGTCCCGGCTCGGTCTCACCCCGCAGAGCAACATCAGCAGCCGGCTCGCCGGCCTCCTCGGGCCGGGAGTCTTCTCCGACTCGGCGCTGCCGCTCCTCGGCATGGGACGGGACCTCCCGGACGGCCGCATGAGCCTGCGCCGGGGCTACCTCGACATCGACTGGACCACGCTCACCTCGCGCCGCTACTTCGACCGCGTGCGGCGGACGATGGCCGACGTGGCCGAGGCGCTCGGCGGCGAGTTCCTCGACAACCCGCTGTGGTGGACCCGCCGCGTGATCACCGTGCACCCGCTCGGCGGCGCGCCGATGGGCCGTCACCCCGCGGAAGGCGTCTGCGACTCGTACGGCGAGGTCTTCGGCCATCCGGGTCTCTACGTGCTCGACGGCGCCGCGCTGCCCGGACCCGTCGGCGCGAACCCGTCGCTCACCATCGCCGCCTTCGCCGACCGCGCCTGCCACCGCATCCTCGAACAGCCCCTCGCGCCGCGGGCCGCGGCGGCGCCGGCGGTGGCGGGAGCCGCGCTGACGGACGGCGAGCGGCCCACCAGTCTGTCCTTCACCGAGGAGATGAAGGGGCACATCGCGCTCGACGTCGCCGACCCGCACGAGGGGCAGGCGCTCGGCCGTGCGCGGAACCAGCGTCTGATGTTCCGTCTCACGATCACCGCCGAGGACGTCGACCGGTTCGTCGCGGATCCCCTGCACCAGGCCGGAGCGACCGGGCATGTCGAGTGCGACGTGCTCGGCGGCCGACTGCCCGTCGAGACCGGCTGGTTCAACCTGTTCACCCGCGACGACGACCCGAGCCGGCGCCGGATGCTGTACCGCCTGCACCTGCGCGACCCGGGCGGGAATCCGCTCACGCTGGTCGGGCACAAGGAGGTGCACGACGACCCCGGGTTCGACATCTGGAGCGACACCTCGACTCTCTACGTCCGTATGCTCGCCGGACATGTGTCGGCGGAGGGTGAGGCCGACGCCCCGCTGCTCGGCGCGGGCATCATCGTCATCCTCGCCGGGGACTTCGCCCAGCAGCTCACGACGTTCCGTGCCTCGGGGCCGCATCCCGCGCGGGCGCTGCAGAGCTTCGGCCGCCTCTTCCTGGGCGAGCTGTGGGATGTCTACGGGTCCCATTTCACGCCGGCCGGGGAGCGCGCGTGAAGGTACGCGAGCTGCGGGAGCATGCCAAGGAACTCGACTTCACCCCCCAGGAACAGGTGCGGTGGCTGGCGCCCAGGCAACTGGCCCGTACGGCGGTCAAGGCCGTGCTGGCGGCCGTGTTCGCCGGCTACTCGGACAAGCGGGAGGTCCAGGAGGTGCTCGACGCGGACCTCCTGGAGGCCCCGTGCGGGCAGCCCGACGCTCGGGAGATCTGGATCGACTACGTGGCCGACGTCGGCGACGGCTTCGACGCGACGAGCTCGGTGGCGTGGACGCTCGCCGAGGAGGAACTCCTCGTCCCGCGGGCCATCGAGGGGACGGACGCCTCCCCGGCCGTCGGCGACCTTCGGCTGAGACGTGGCTCCCTGCTCGTCCTCGGCGGCGACGAGGTGTATCCGGCGGCCTCGGCGACGGCGTACGAGGACCGTATGAAGGGTCCGTACCGCGCCGCCCTGCCCAAGGCGGCCGACCCGCCGCTGATGGTCGCGCTGCCGGGGAACCACGACTGGTACGACGGCCTGACCGCCTTCCTTCGCATGTTCACCCAGCAGCGGCCGATCGGCGGCTGGCAGACCCGGCAGACCCGCAGCTACTTCTGTGTGCGCCTGCCCGAACGCTGGTGGCTCGTGGGCCTGGACAGCCAGCTGGGTTCGTACTTCGACGACCCTCAGCTGCGCTACTTCGAGAAGCACCTGTCGGCGAACCTGGAGCCCGGCGACGGTGTGATCGTCTGCTCCGCCGAGCCGACCTGGCTGGAGAGCGTGGAGACGAACGCCGACGCCTTCAACGCCCTGCACTGGTTCGACCGCAACATGATCCGCACCCGGGCCGTTCCCGGCTCCAAGAGGCGCGTACCGACACACGCGTCCGTCCGGCTGTGGCTGACCGGCGACCACCACCACTACGCCCGGTACGCCGAACGCCTCCCCGGTGACCCGCCCGGCACCGGAGTCCCGGCACCGGACTCGCGGCGGCGCCAGATGGTGACCAGCGGGATGGGCGGCGCGTATCTGGCGGCGACCCACCGGCTGCCCGCGGTGCTGCCGTTGCCGCCTCCCGGCTCGCGGCTGCGTGAGAAGGACCCCCCGGTGGCGTTCGCGCGGATGGGGAGGACGTATCCGGACGCGGAGGAGTCCCGCCGGCTCGCCCGGGGCATCGCCGTGCCGTGGTCGGGGCGCTGGCTGCCGTGGCGCAACCTCGGCTTCGCCAAGCTGGCCGCCGGCCTGCATGCCGGTCTCTTCCTTCTGCTGTGCTTCCTGTTCGCCCTGGCGGAGGGCGTGCTGCGGCCCGTCGACGCGGTGCGCCGGGCGGGCCTCGACGACTTCTGGGGCTTCGGCGCGGTGTGCCTCGGCGTGGCCGCGGCACTGTTCGTGCTCGGGTTCCTCGGCCGGCTCCTCCGCCGGATTCTCCGCCGGCTTCGCCGCCGACGGGGGGCGGCCCCGCCGTCCGGGCCGGAGGTCGCGACGGCACGGACGGCACTCCCGCCGTCCGGGCCGGCGGTCGCGACGCTGTCCCAGGCGCTGGTCGCGCTCGCCGCGTTGGCCATCACCGTGGCGATTCCGTTCCCGCCCTCCTGGGACGGGTGGCTCGTCCTCCTCCTGTGCCTGGCCCTCGCCGCCTTCCTGGGCGCGTTCGTGGGCTCGGGTGTCTTCGCCCTGTGGGTGCTGTCCGCGAAGGGCGGCCAGGTCGCGGAGTGGCAGATGTCCGGCCAGTCCATCGAGGACCACAAGGGATTCCTCCGCCTGCGCATCGCGCCGGGCGGCGACCTCACCCTCTATCCGCTGGTCCTGAAGACGATCTGCCGTGACTGGGAGCTTCGCGACGAGCCGTCCGGCGGGAAGCGGCCCGTGCCCACCGGGAAGCCGGCCGTGCGGCTGATCGAGGATCCCGTCGTGATCTCCCGGGGAGCGTGAACGCCCATGACCGGCACACCCGATGCGAGCGCGCCGTCCCGGCCGACGACCCGCCGCGACCACGTCACCGAGGTGCGGCCGCTGACCGCGCTCGACGGACGACCCCTGACGCTGGTGCACGTACGGGGCGGCCGCCCGCCCACCCGCGGTCCGGTGCTCGTCGTGCACGGTGCCGGAGTGCGGGCCGAGTTGTTCCGGCCGCCGCTGCGGCGCACCTTCGTCGACGCCCTGCTCGACGACGGCTGGGACGTCTGGCTGCTGAACTGGCGCGCGTCGATCGACCTCGATCCGGTGCCCTGGACGCTGGACCAGGCGGCGGCGTACGACCATCCCGCGGCGGTGGCGCACGTGCTGAAGGCGACGGGCAGGGACCGGCTCAAGGCCGTCGTGCACTGCCAGGGGTCGACGTCGTTCATGATGGCCCTGGCCGCCGGGCTGCTCCCCGAGGTGGAGACGGTGGTCAGCAACGCGGTGTCGCTGCACCCGGTCGTCCCCGGCTTCTCGACGTTCAAGATCGCCCGTCTCGCGCCGGCCATCAGGCCGATGATGCCGTTCATCTCACCGGGCTGGGGGGACCGACCGGTCGGCCCGCTCTCCCGGCTGATGGTGCGCTTGGTGTGCGCGGCGCACTGGGAGTGCCGGAACTCGGTCTGCCGCATGGTCAGCCACACCTACGGCAGCGGGTGGCCGGCCCTCTGGTCCCACGCGAACATCGACGAGGCGACCCACGATTGGATCCGCGGCGAGTTCGCCGATGTACCGATGACGTTCTTCACCCAGATGAACCAGTGCATCCGCGCCGGGCAGCTGGTGTCGACGGAGGGCATCGAGGGACTCCCCCGGACCTTCGCCGACCGGGCACCGCGGACCGACGCGCGGATCGCGCTCTTCGCGGGCGAGGACAACCGCTGCTTCCTTGCCGAGAGCCAGCAGCGCACCTACGACTTCCTGAACAGACACCGACCCGGCCGCGACAGCCTGCACATGCTGCCTGGCTACGGCCACCTCGACGTGTTCCTGGGTTGCCGCGCGGCGACCGACACGTACCCGCTGATCCTTGAGGAGCTCGCACGATGAATCGGATCCTGAAGCTTGCCCGGCTGGGACTGTCGGCCGTGCCGTCCCCCGTGCCGCGCCGACAGCGCCGGCTCGCCGGACGGCACTCCCTGGTCGACGGCATCCCCTTCGAGCTGCCCGTCGACTCGATCGACACGCCCGCCCTGATGGCCGCGTTCACCATCGACCGCGCGGCGGCCGCCCGGATGCTGCCGGGCGACGAGCTGCACCCCGTGGCGCTGCCCGGCGGCAAGGGGTTGCTCCTCATCACGGTCGTCAACTACCTGCGTACGGACATCGGTCGGTACATCGAGTTCTCGATCGCGATCGCCTGCACGCACGGGGCGCGGCCTGCTCCACCACTGCTGCCGGGGCTGCTGCGCGGCACCTTCAACACCGGGCAATACGTCGTGGACCTGCCCGTGAGCAGCGAGATCTCGGTCAAGGGCGGCAAGGGCATCTGGGGGATGCCGAAGCACCAGGCCCATCTCGACTTCAAGGTCGGTGACTCCGCGGTGTCGAGTCAGTACGAGGTCGACGGGCGGCTCGGGATGTACATCGAGATCGAACGCCCGCCGGCTACCGCGCTGCCGCTGAAGGCGGGGGCGGTGAACTACTGCGCGTTCCGCGGGATGCTCATGAAGTCGTTCATCTACCTCGACGGACCGGCCGACATCGCGTTCGGCAAGCGGGCCCGCGCCCGTATCGTCGTGGGCGACGCGCCGCAGGTCGCCGGGCTGCACGGCCTGGGCATCGCCGAGGACCCGCTGTTCACCGTCTTTCTGCCGTCGGCCCAGGGCGTGCTCGACGACCACTTCGAGTGCTGGTTCCTCACGAGCGAGGACCCGGGGCGGACGTTCGGGGAGCCGCTGGAAAGCGTCGTCGGGCTCGGACTGTCGGAGGACTGGCCCGTTCCTCCGCGTATCGACGTGGGAGCGGACACGTGAAGGAGACCCTGCTGTTGATCAACGCGCTGTACTTCCTGTTCGGCGCGACGATGTACATGGGCACCATGTGGGTGCTCCGGTTCTTCCTCTATCCGACCTGGCGCACCCTGACCCCGGAGAACGTCGACGACCACTTCGGTGTGCCCACGACCGAGGCGACGAAGTTCTTCACCGTCGTCGTGCCCCTGATGTTCGTCTCCGGGATCGTATTGGTGTGGAGCGAATGGGGCGAGTGGTACGTCATTCTGTCGGCGGTCTGCCTGGCGGGCATCGTCCTGCTCACCTGGGTGGGCCAGGGGATCATCATCCCGGTCAACAAGAAGATCCGGGCCGGGGAGTTCGACGGCCCGGCCGGGCTGACGCCCCTGCTGGTGCGCTGGATGAAGCTCAACGACATCCGCTTCGTCGGCGCGACGATCACCTGGGCGGCGATCGTCTGGTACATCGTCGCCAAGGGCGACCTGCTGGGAGCGCTCGAGTGAGCGTGCTGCCGGCCCATGTCACGCGTGACCCGCTGCGTCTCGTACTCGTGCTCATCGGTGGGGTGACGGTGCTGACCGGCGCGTGCCAGTTGTTCGCTCCGGGGTTCGTCCTGGACCGGCTGTCGGCGGACTCGACGGGGATCAGCAGGCATCTGTTCGCGACCGTCGGTATGTTCATGGTCGTCGTGGGCGGGCTCCTGGTCCAGGGGCTGCTGACCCCGGCCCCGCCGCCGTATCTGCTGTTCTGGGCGGGGCTGCAGAAGTTCGGCGCGTTCGTGCTGGTGGGCATCGGGGTCCTCCGGGACCTCTTCGCGGCGCTCGCCCTGCTCGTCGCCTTCTTCGACCTGGCGACCGCCCTGCTCTGCTGGCTGATGGCGCGCCGGCTGGCGTCCCGGGCCGGGGACCTCCACACCGCGGGGGCCGCGAGATGAGGCGATCCCTGGTGCTCGCGGGCGGTGGGATGCGGGTGGCCTGGCAGACCGGCGTGGTGCGGGCGCTGCGGGAGCACGGCGTCGCCTTCGACCATGTCGACGGGACCTCGGGCGGGATCATGACGGCCGGGATGCTGCTCTCGGGACAGGATCCGGCCGAGATGGGCCGACGCTGGTCCGCGCTGCGCGTACGGGACTTCAGTTCGCTGCTGCCGCTCAGCGACTATCTCAAGGGGCCGTGGGCGTTGCCCGCCCTCGGCGACGCCGACGGGGTGGTCCGCAAGGTCCTGCCCGCGCTCGGCGTCGATGTCGATTCCGTCCGGTCCTCGGCGGTGGCGGGCACGTTCAACGTCGCCGACTTCGCCACGAAGACATGTGTGGCGGTGCCGCACACGGAGATCGACCTGGAGTTGATGGCCGCGGGCATGTCGCTGCCCCTGTTCATCCCGCCGCTGCGCCGGGGAGCGCGCGTCTGGACCGACGCTGTGTGGATCAAGGACGCGAACGTCGCGGAGGCGCTGCGCCGCGGCGCCGACGAGGTGTGGCTGGTGTGGTGCATCGGGAACTCCTCGTACTGGGGCCACGGCCCTTTGGAGCAGTACGTGCACATGATCGAGCTGAGCGCCAACGGGGCGCTGTTCGCCGAACTGGCGGCCGCCGAGGGGGCGGGCCGGCCGTTCGCCCTGCATGTGATCAAGCCGCGGTATCCGCTGCCGCTCGACTCGGAGTTCCTGGCCGGCCGGATCTCCGCCGACACCCTCGTGGCGATGGGCTACCGGGACGCATGGGAGTACCTCGCTTCCGCCGAACCGTCGGGCGTACGGAAGGACTCCACGTGCACGGTGATGGCGGACCCGCCGCGCGGGGTGCGGTTCCGGGAGCGGATGCGCGGCGAGGCGGGCGGCGCCGAACTCGTCCTCGACGTCACCGTCGAGCTGCCGCTGCCCGCCGACGGAACGCCCTCGCCCGGTGTACGCCTGGTGGGACACGTCGACCACGAGCCGTGGGGCGGTCGGGTGCTGCTGGCCGACGGCAGGGTCGAGGCCGACGGCGCCGGGGTCGAGTACGTGGCACGGGCGCGGCTGGACGGCGCCTGGCAGGAGGTACGCGCCCGGCGCGATCTGGCGGACGACGCGGGCCTGGACCTGTGGTCCGACGCCCGCCGCGTGGCCTTCCGGGCCGGCGACGGGTACGCGGCGGAGCTCGAACTGGGCCTGCGCGACACGGCCCGGGCGCTCGCTTCGGTGGAGCCGTACGGCGCGCACGGCTTCCGCGACCGCGCCGAGGCCCTGACCGAACTGGCCCGGGTCGGCCTGCGGCGCGCCCTGACGCGGCCCTGAGGGCCGGCCCCGCCTACTGCCAGTCGTCCCAGGGCGGCTCCTCCATCTCCTCGTCCGGGTCCGGGGGCAGCTCGTCGTCGAACAACGGTCCCGAGGACTTCGACGCGGGCGCCGTCGGCGCCGGGGCGTCAGGGGCCGGCTCGGGAGCGTCGCTCCGGCCCAGGGCGTCGAGGACGCCCTCGCCGTACTTGGTGAGCTTGGCCTCGCCGACACCGCCGATGGTGCCCAGCTCGGCGATCGTGGCGGGGAGTCGGGTCGCGATCTCCCGCAGCGTCGCGTCATGGAAGACGACGTACGCCGGGACTCCCTGCTCCTTCGCCGTCGCGGCCCGCCAGGCGCGCAGGGCCTCGAAGACCGGCACGGCCGCGGCCGGCAGGTCGACCGGCACGCGCGCGCCCTTGCCCGAGCGCGCTTCCTTGCGGGCCTGGGCGGGGACCGCCTTCTCCTTGCGCATCTGGACGGTGCGGCGGCCTCCCAGCACCTCGCCGCTCTCCTCCGTCAGCACCAGCGTTCCGTACTCGCCCTCCACCGCCAGCAGCCGCAGCGCGAGCAGCTGGCGCACGACCCCGCGCCACTCCGCGGTGCCCAGTTCGGCTCCGACGCCGAAGACCGAGAGGGCGTCGTGGTCGAACTGGATGACCTTGGCCGTCTTCTTGCCCTGGAGGATGTCGATGATCTGGCCGGCGCCGAACTTCTGGCGCCGCTCCTTCGCCAGCCGCCACACCGTGGACAGCAGCTTCTGCGCCGCGACCGTGCCGTCCCAGGACTCGCCCGGGGTCAGACAGGTGTCGCAGTTGCCGCACGGTTCGCCCCGCTGGCCGAAGTAGGCCAGCAGCCGCACACGACGGCACTCGACCGTCTCGCACAGCGCGAGCATGGCGTCCAGGTGCATGGCCAGCCCGCGGCGGTGCGCCTCGTCGCCCTCGGAGCCGTCGATGAGCTTGCGCTGCTGGACGACGTCCTGCAGGCCGTACGCCAGCCACGCCGTGGCCGGTTCTCCGTCGCGGCCGGCGCGGCCGGTCTCCTGGTAGTAGCCCTCGACCGACTTCGGCAGGTCGAGGTGGGCCACGAAGCGGACGTCCGGCTTGTCGATGCCCATGCCGAAGGCGATCGTGGCCACCACCACGACGCCGTCCTCGCGCAGGAAGCGGGACTGGTTCGCCGCACGCGCGCGGGCGTCCATGCCCGCGTGGTACGGCACGGCGTCGACGCCGTGCTCGACCAGGAACGCGGCGGTCTTCTCCACCGAGGCCCGGGAGAGGCAGTAGACGACTCCGGCGTCCCCCGCATGCTCGGTCCGGATCAGTTCGAGCAGCTGCTTGGTCGGGTTGTTCTTGGGAACGATGCGGTACTGGATGTTCGGGCGGTCGAAGCTGGCGACGAAGTGCCGGGCGTCCTCCAGCCCCAGCCGCGCCGCGATCTCGGCGTGGGTGGCCTCGGTGGCGGTCGCGGTCAGCGCGATCCGGGGCACCTTCGGCCACCGCTCGTGCAGCATGGACAGCGCGAGGTAGTCGGGCCGGAAGTCGTGGCCCCACTGGGCGACGCAGTGCGCCTCGTCGATCGCGAAGAGCGAGACCGTGCCGCGGTCGAGGAGCCGCTGGGTGCCTTCGGTGCGCAGTCGCTCGGGTGCCAGGTAGAGCAGGTCCAGCTCGTCGGCGAGGAATGCCTGCTCGACGGCCTGCCGCTCGTACGGGTCCTGTGTCGAGTTCAGGAATCCGGCCCGCACCCCGAGGGCCGTCAGCGCGTCCACCTGGTCCTGCATCAGCGCGATCAGCGGCGAGATCACGACGCCGGTGCCTTCTCTGACGAGCGCCGGGATCTGATAGCAGAGCGACTTGCCGCCGCCGGTCGGCATGAGGACGAGGGCGTCGCCGCCGGCGACGACCTGCTCGACGATCTCCTGCTGTTCGCCCCGGAAGGAGCTGTATCCGAACACGCGGTGGAGTACCTGC
Source organism: Streptomyces sp. NPDC059567 (assembly GCF_042735655.1). Taxonomy (NCBI): domain Bacteria; kingdom Bacillati; phylum Actinomycetota; class Actinomycetes; order Kitasatosporales; family Streptomycetaceae; genus Streptomyces; species Streptomyces sp. NPDC059567. The sequence goes on from NZ_JBHWBS010000013.1 coordinate 21,876, forward strand.
GTCGCGTCGGAGGTCTCGGGGGAAGCATCAGAGAGGGCCATTCCTGAAGCCTAGCCGCGTCCACCGACACCCCTGGCCGCGTCGAGCGAACCCGTGGACCACCGGCCCGGGCGTGCGGACCCCTCGACAGCTTGTAGAATCTTCAACCGTGACCCGGTGCCGGGTATCCCCCGTGTCCGGCACCGGGCCTTCTCACGTCCCGATCAGCCCGCGAAGCGGGCCATCCACGCCTCGACGTCGTCCGCGGACCGCGGCAGGCCCGCCGACAGGTTCTCGTGGCCCCCGTCGGTGACGACCAGGTCGTCCTCGATCCTGACTCCGATGCCGCGCCATTCCTCGGGCACGGTGAGATCGTCCGGCTGGAAGTACAGCCCGGGCTCGACGGTGAGCACCATGCCCGGCTCGAGGACCCCGTCGACATAGTCGTCGTTGCGGGCCTGCGCGCAGTCGTGGACGTCCAGACCGAGCATGTGCCCGGTGCCGGCCATCGTGAAGCGGCGCTGGAGGCCGAGTTCGTACGCGCGGTCGGCGGGGCCCTCGATGAACCCCCAGTCGACCAGCCGCGCCGCCAGATGGCGCTGGGACGCCTCGTGGAAGTCCCGGTAGTGGGCGCCGGGCTTCACCGCGGCCATGCCCGCCTCCTGTGCCTCGTACACCGCGTCGTAGACCTTGCGCTGCACGGGAGTGAAGGTGCCGCTGATCGGAAGGGTGCGCGTGACGTCGGCGGTGTACAGGGTGCGCGTCTCCACCCCGGCGTCGAACAGGAGCAGCTCCCCCGGGCGCACCGGACCGTCGTTGTCCGTCCAGTGCATGATCGTGGCGTGGTCGCCCGCGGCACAGATCGAGCCGTAGCCGACGGAGTTGCCCTCGAGGCGCGCCCGGCGGAAGAAGGTGCCCTCGATCCAGCGCTCGGACGACGCGACCGCCCGGGAGAGCTCCCCGATCGCGTCGGTGAATCCACGCACGGTGGAGTCCACGGCCTTGCGCATCTCGGCCAGCTCCCAGGCGTCCTTGACCAGCCGGAGGTCGCCGAGCGCCTCTTCCAGCTCCTCGTCGCGCTCCGCGTCGGTGGTGACGGCGGCTTCGAGCGAGGGATCGACGCCTCGGACGATCCGGGTGGGCACCCCCGTGGTCGCGGCCAGGTCGCCGGCCGCGGTGCGGACGTCGCGGCAGGACAGACCGAGCACGCGCTCCGACTCGGCGAGGGAGCGGCGGCGGCCCATCCACAGCTCCGCCGTGGGGCCGGTCCAGAACTCGTCGTCCTCCCTGCTGTCCCGCGGCAGCTGGTAGCAGTAGGCGTCGTGGCCGCCGTCCGCGCGGGGTTCGAGGACGAGCGCGCCGTCCCGGGCCTGGTCCCCGGTCATGTGCACATAGCCGGAGTACGGGCGGAAGGGGTAGGTGTCGTCGTTCGAGCGGACCTTGAGATTCCCCGAGGGGATCACGAGGCGCTCGCCCGGGAAGCGCGCGGAGAGCGCGGCCCGGCGGCGAGCCGCGTACGGAGCCTGCTCGTCGAGCTGCAGATCGTGCCGCTCGGTGTCCGCCCAGCCCGTTCGCATCAGCGCGGAGAGTTCGTCGGAGATCCCTGCGTAGAGACCGTTCTTTCGGCCCTTGGCCACGGCGTGCCCCTTCTTCCCGGTGGATTCCTCGCGACCGCCGGTCCTCGGCGGCGCCTGGACAGTAGCCCGCACCGCGCCCGCCGGGGGCCGAGATGTGCCACTGGCACTGATCGGCCACACGCGGCCTGGAGGCCCGTCGATAATGCGACGCATGACGAACGCGAAACTCGGCGAGGCCCTGCGGCTTCTGGGCATCGATGAGGCCGCGGGCCGGGTCTATCTGGCTCTGCTCGAACGAGCACCCGCTCCGCTGAGCGCGATCGGGACCGCCGCGCGCCTGGGCGACGCGGAGCTCGCCGCGGCCTACGGCAGGCTGGTCGAGGCCGGACTGGCGAGCGCGGCGGAGGAGGGCGGGGACGTGGTGGCGCCGGTTCCGCCCGCCGCGGGCCTGGAGATCCTCGCCCGGCACCGGGCGGCCGAGCTGGAGGAGTCGCGGATCGCCGTCGGAGGCGCGTTCGAGTCCTTCCGGCGTCAGCGGCTCGCCGCGTACAACTACCATCTCGTCGAGGTCGTCACCGGGGACGCCGTCGGCCCGAGGATGCGCCACGCGTGGGCCAGCGCCCGCGAGGAGATCCGCCAGTTCGAGTCACCGCCGTACTTCCCCCTGCCCGGCGCCACGGACGACGCGCTGGCCACGCTCGCCCGCGGTGTGCGGCAGCGCGTCGTGTACGCGCGGGAGTCGCTGGAGCACCCGGGGCACCTCAAGGAGGCCATCGAACCGTGCATCGAGGCCGGCGAGCAGGCCAGGGTGCTGCCCTCGCTACCGGTCAAGCTCGTGATCATCGACGAGGCGTACGCGCTCGTGTCGCTGTCGATCAAGGAGGCCGACGTCCACACCAGCATGCTGGTCGTGCAGCCGTGCGGGCTGCTCTCCGCCCTCATCGCGCTCTTCGAGCAGTCCTGGCGGAACGCCCTGCCGTTCCACGGCGGCACGAGTCGCCCGGGCGGGCTGCCCCCGGCCGACCGCCGCCTGCTGTGGCTCCTCGCCGGCGGCGCGAGCGACGAGGCCATCGCCCGCGAGCTGGGCATCAGCCGCCGCACGCTCTTCCGCCGCCTCCAGATCCTGATGGCCAGGCTGGGCGCCGCGAACCGCTTCCAGATGGCCTTGCAGGCACAGCGCCACGGATGGCTGTGACCGGCCACGTCCGCCGACGGGGTTCACCAGTCGGGGTCGAGGACGAGGGGGCTGTCGTCGGCGGCCGTCATCCAGCTGTCGAACTCCTCGCCCGGCGACCAGAGCGGTCATCACCAGCGCGCCCGCCGCGACTCCGCCGCCCCGCTCAGCGCGCTCCGAAGACCTGCGTCCAGTAGGGGCCGCCGTCGGAGTGGATGCCGATGCCGATCTCCTTGAAGGAGCAGTTCAGGATGTTCGCCCGGTGGCCGGGGCTGTTCATCCAGGACTCCATCACCTGGGCCGGGGTGCGCTGGCCCATGGCGATGTTCTCGCCGTACGTCGACCAGCGGTATCCGGTGGCCGTGACGCGCTCGCCCGGGCCGTCGCCGTCCGGGTTGGTGTGGTCGAAGAAGTTCCGCGCGGCCATGTCGACGGAGTGGCCCTGCGCGGCCTCGGTCAGCAGGGAGTTCTCGGTCAGCGGACCGCAACCCGCCTTGGCGCGCTCGGAGTTGACGAGACTCACGACTTGGCCGGCGGTGGTGGAGTCCGAGCCCGAACCGCCCGTCGTTCCGGTGGACTTCGGCTTGGGCGCGGGTGAGGAGGTGCGCGTGGGGGCCGGCTTCGTGGGACGGGGCGTGGCGGTCCGGCTCGCGGACGGCGAGGCGCTCTTGCTCGGGCTCGGCGACGTGGTCTTCGACGCGGTGGCCGAGGCGGAGGGGGTGGTCGGCGACGGCGAGGTGGACAGGGCGTCCCCCGGCGCATCCGCCTGCGTCGCGTCCACGGCGTCCAGGGCCTCGACGTCGTCGGGGCCGGTGCTCAGGTAGAAGGACCCGCCGGTGACGGCGACCACGGCGATGCCGGCGGCGACGACGGCACGGCGGCGCCCGCGCTTCCTCAGCTGCTCCTGCCTACGGCGGTCGCCGCGGGTGCCCTGCGCGGCACGCGACCCGCCGGCCTTGTGCCGGCCACCCGTTCCGGCGGGCCGGTGCGCCCCCTCCGACACGGCGGGCATGGATGCCGTCTCCGCCGCGACGGGCTCGGCCGGACCCCCGCCTCCGTACGGCGTGGTCGCGGCGGCGAGCCCGAAGCCCGCGCTCTCGCGGACGCTCGCGAGCAGCAGCCCGGCCGGCGGCACCAGCAGCAGTCCGGCGAGCAGGCCCTCGGCCGGGACGAGGCCGGTCCACAGGCCCGCGCAGTGCGCGCAGGCGCGGGCGTGCCGGGCTATCCGCTTGCGCCAGAGCGCGGACGGGCGGCCGTCCCACCCGCCGAGCTCGGACCTCAGGGTGGGGCAGAGCGGCTGCGCCGACAGAGCCCGTACGACGACGCGGGCGGCCTCCAGCTGCGCCTTCATCCGCTGCACCCGGACCGCGGTGTGCTCCGTGGTCAGTTCGAGGGCCGACGCCACCTCGTGCCGGGTCAGCTCACCCGCGCACTCCAGCCACCACAGGGACAGCAGGGCGCTGTCGTCCGGCTCCATCCAGCGGGTCGCCTCGGCGGTCTCGCGCCGCTGGCCGGACAGGTTCAGCCGGACGACGGTCAGGTCCACGAAGTCGGCGCCGGGGTGGGCGAGGTCGCGGGCGTCGTCGAGGACGTCGGGGCGGAGGCCGGACTGCTGCGCGCGCCAGTGGTTGCGTATGCCGTTCATGGCGATGGCCACGAGCCAGGACCGGAAGCTGTCCGGCGAGCGCAGGCCGCCGAGTCCATCGAGCGCGCGCAGCATGGTCTCCTGCACGACGTCGTCGACATCGTGGTGGCCGTTCATCGCCCGGCCCACGATGTTGTAGACCAGGGGCAGGTAGGCGGCGATGAGCCGGTCCTGTGCCCACAGGTCCCCGCTCTGCGCCGCCCTGACCAGCTCCGTACCGTGCTGTGCGCCCATGCCCTGATCCACCCTGTCCGTCCTGCCTGTCGTCGAAGCCCAACGCCTGGGAGACCGCAAGGCGTGCGCTCGATAACGGAAAGTACGAGGAATTCTGCGGGGATTTCTCAACGAGGGCGCGAACCCGGTGCGGCCGGCTCCGCTCGGGTGATCGGAAGGACGGTTCCGTGCCGGGGCCAGGGCGGGCCCTGACCTCGGGTAGATGCCCGGGTCGGCGGCGTCGCCTCGACGATGCGCTCGGCGGCGAAGTCCCGGTCCGTGGCGCGCGGCCGGGTGGATCTCTCCCTCGCCCGGGGCAGACCTACCGCTCGACGACGGTGCGCTCCTTCGGCGCCTGCTGAGGCGGGCGGAACGCGATCGCGCACCAGACGGCCGCCGCGATCAGCGCGACCGCGGCCATCCCGCCGAGGAGGGGTGCCTCCGGGCGCCAGCCCAGGGAGAGCCGGGTGCCCCCGTAGATGAGCCCGGCCGCGATCCGTCCGGGTGCGTAGACGGGAACCTTGGCGGCGGCGGTCCGCAGGACGGCCGCGACGACAAGGCCGATGGCGGCCCAGGCGGCCAGGTACGGCCACAGCGCGCCGGGAGCGGCGGGCGGAAGTCCGTACCGCTCGGGCCCGATCCGGAACAGAGAGGTGGCCCAGCCCGCCGCCACCGCGACGGCCGTGATGCCCAGCACCCAGAGCGCGTGGCGCCAGAACGGGCCCGGGCGCACGGTCTCTTCGTCGCTGTCGGGGCCGGGAGAGTCGGATTCGTAGAGCTCGATCACGTCCCCTAGGACGTGGCCCCCCGGAGGGAGGTTGCCTGCGGCGCCGATCAAGATCGTCGGGCGTTTCAGCCGGCCCAACGCCCTGTCATGTAGGTGAGGGCGAACAGCGTCGACAGGGGCGCCACGAGGCAGAAGTACGCGGTCCTGAAGCGTGGTGAGCGCAGGCTCCAGGCGGCGAGAGTGATCCACAGCGGCCACCACAGGAGGGTGGACCGGGGGATGGAGGTGTACCAGTACGAGGTGCCGAGCGCCCACAGACTGAGGCAGACGTAGGCGGCTTCGGGCCAGCGGCGGCGGCGGATCAGGAGGGCCGCCAGGGCCAGTCCGACGACCATGGCGAGGAGTTCGGCCTGGAACATGAAGGCGTAGCCGGTGGTCTGGACGTGGTCGAAAGCGGACTCCCAGGTGTTGCTCCAGGCCTCCCGGGGCGCGTGGAACCGGCGGTACCACCCGCGTTCCTGGGCGTGCTTCCACGCCATCCAGTCGCCGGTGCGGGAGTGCAGGTACCAGGCGTAGAGGAAAGCGGGAAGGGCCGGCAGCGCGAGCCAGGGCAGGGGTCGCCAGCCGCCCCGGGCGCGGGCGGTCAGGACGAAGTGCAGGGCGAGGGCGGCCGCGAGGAAGAGACCGGTGATGCGTACGGTCGTCGCCAGGGCGGCGAGCGTGGCGGCGAGGGGCCAGTCGCGGCGGTGGGCGGCGAGCCAGGCCGGAAGGGCGAGCGCGAGGAAGAGCGACTCGCTGTAGCCGGTGGCGAGGAAGACCGCGCACGGCGAGAGCAGCAGGAGCTGCACGGTCCGCCGGCCGGCGTTGGCGTCGCGCAGGTGGAGGCGCGCGACCCGCGCGAGCGCCAGCACGGCTATGGCGCCGGCGACGAAGGAGATCAGCAGTCCGGCGGCGGTCCAGTTCGGGACGACGGTGTATACGGCCCGCAGGGCGAGGGGGAAGCCTGGAAAGAACGCCTCGCGGTTGTCCCAGTCGGCGTCCCATGGGCCGTTTCCCGCGGGGAAGTAGCCGTCTCGCGCCACGTTCAGGAAGTGCCCCCAGTCCCATCGTTCGAAGGGGGTGAGGACCGAGCCCGGGTCACGGGTATCGGCATCGGAGGGGAAGAGCCAGCGCGCGCAGTAGACGGTGGTCCAGAGGGCGGCGCGGGTGAGCAGATACAGCCACAGCACGTCCCGGTCCTCGGCGCTCAGTCGCGGGCGGAGGGGGCGATGGACGACCGAGGCCGGGCGGGACGAGGAGAGGGAGGGGGGCGTCGTCTCTTCCCGCGACCGGGAAGACCGGGGGGATATCACGGACATGGGGGACTCTCGTGGGTGTGGGAAGGCAGGGCGGATCGCGCGACGACGGCGCGTCGCGTTGCAGAGCGTCGGAGGTCAGGGGGCTGTGGTGGTCGCCAGCCCTGACGGATGTGTCGCGGTGGCCGACGGATAGCCGGAGGTGCCCTCGCCGGTGGGGGGCGGCGACGTCGTGCTGCTCACCGGCGGCCGGGTGGTCTCCGAGGGCGACGGCGCATCGGGCGAAGGGCTGGTGGCCGGGACGACGGGAGTCGGCGCGTCCGACAGGAGAGCGGCCACCGTCACTCCGCCACCGGCGAAGAGCAGGCATGCGGCGCCCGCGGCGACGGCGACACGGCGCCGGTGCGCGCGTCCGGCACGTTCGGCGATGCGCGCGACCGGTACGGCACGGGCGCGGGACTGTCCGGAGGCAGCTGCCTGACGGAACATCTCGCGCAGGGGGTCCTGAGGTTCCTGGGGTTCAAGCACCGGGGTCCTCCTCAACGTTCCGGGGCTGCAGACGATCGGCGAGGGCGACACGGCCGCGGACGAGGTGTGTCTTGACGGTGCTGGCGGACTGTCCCGTCTCGCCCGCGATCTGTTCGACGCTCAGGTCGCACAGATAGTGCAGCGTCACCGTGCGTCGCTGCTGGGCGGGCAGGTCACGCAGGGCGTCGATGAGCACCACGTGCTCGGGGCCGGGGCCCTCGACCGGCGGCGGGGCGCCCGCGCGATCCCACGCGTCCGACGCGCGCCTGCGGAAGCGCCAACGACTCACCGCGAGGCGCCAGGCGACCGTGCGGATCCACGCCTCCGGCTGCCCGTCGCGATCGAGCTGCCGCCGCCGGCTCCACCCCTTGACGAACGCTTCCTGTACGACGTCCTGAGCCTCGTGCAGGTCGCCCAGCATCACGTACAGCTGCCCTGTGAGTCGCGCGACCGCCTGCTCGTAGAACGCCTCGAACTCCTCAACGGTCAACACTCACTCCCGGATCTTTCGCTTCACCACGCATACGCCTGGCAGCAGGCGCCTGGTTGACACGGGCCACGAATCAACAGAGTGATGGTGATCACGGAACCGATCACGCGGGACACGCGTCCCCCGGCCGGGCCGATCAGCCCGACCCCAACCGGCGCGTCCAGAGATATTCCTTGACAGGAATATTCTCGAAGGAGAATACTTGCCCTCATGGACGCACCACTCGCCGCACTGGCCGACCCGGCCCGCTGGCGGCTCGTCACCCTCCTGGCCGAGCGGCCCCGCCCGGTCGGTGTCCTCGCCCAGCTCGCCGAGGCGCGCCAGCCGCAGACGACCAAGCACCTGCAGACCCTTGAGCGTGCGGGAGTCGTCACCTCCCAGCGCACCGGCCGGCGCCGCGTCTACGCGCTCCGCTCCGGTCCCCTGCGGGACCTGGCGGCCGCGCTCGGCCGGCTCGCGGACACCGCGGACCGGACCGGCGGCCCCCGCGAGACGTACGACCGCTACGGGCTCGGCGTCGACACGGAGCGGCTCGCCGCCCAGGAGCCCGGGTGGGCCGACGGCCGCTCGTTCGCGTTCCACCGGTCGCTGACGGGGAGCCCCGATCTGGTCTGGCGCCACCTGACCGAGCCCGCCCTGCTCACCCGCTGGTGGACGCCCGACGACCTCCGCGTCTCCGAGCTCGTCTTCGAGGCCCGCCCGGGCGGGCGGATCGTCCTGGGGTATCGCGACGCCGAGGACGTCGACGGCTCCGATCCGGAGGCCGGGCACGGGGAAGGCGTCGTCGACGACGCACGCCCCGGGGAGCGCCTCGCCTACCGCCTCACCCCCCGGCTTCCCGACGGCAGCCCCGCGTTCACCGCCCACGTCGGCATCGACCTCCGGCCCACCGACACCGGAACGGACCTCGACGTGGACTTCCGGATCACCGACAGCACGGTCGACTCCGCGGACTTCATCGCGGGTATCGAGATCGGCTTCGGCCAGAGCCTCGACAAGCTCACCGACGCCGTCGCCACCTCTCGGCGCACGACCGAGGCAGCCCACACCAGGAACAAGGGAGCACGGCCATGACCAGCTCGACCGGACGCAAGGTCACCGCGAACATCGCCCTCACCCTCGACGGGCGCTACAACGGCCCCGGCGGGCCCGGCGACATCGGCTCGATCGTCCGCTACGCGACCACCGAGGTGGCGCGCGACCATCTCACCCGCATCTGGGAAGGCGCGACGACGGCGCTGCTCGGCCGGCTCAACGCCGAGGGGTTCCTGGGGTACTGGCCGATGGTCGCCGAGGACGAGAACGCCGATCCGCGCGATCGTGGATACGCGAAGTGGCTGGTCGACACGGAGAAGGTGGTCTTCTCGACCACCTTGACCGAGGCGCCGTGGGAACGCACCCGCGTGGTGAACGCCCCGGCCGCCGACGTCGTCACCGAGCTCAAGGCCGGCGGAGAGGGCGACATCCTCGTCAACACCAGCCCGAGCGTCCTCAAGGCGCTGCTCTCCGCGGACCTGGTGGACCGGCTCTACCTCTTGATCTGCCCCGAGATCGTCGGCGGTGGGCAGCGGCTGTTCGAAGACGGCCTGCCCGGATCGATGTGGAAGCTCGCACACCAGGAGACCGGCGCGCTGGGCGAGATGGCCATGGTCTACGACCGGGTCCGCTGAGCCGGCCGGACAGCACACCCGTCCCCGACGGCTCGCGTCGCGGACCGGGCGCGGTCGGGTGCCGGGCGGCCGGGGAGGATCAGCGGGCGGAGAGGCTCGAGCGGCGCACGACCAGTTCGGGCTGCAGGACGACCCGGCGGTGCTCGTGCTGCCCCTTTCCGGCCTGTGCCTCCGACTCCTCCAGCAGGAGTTCGGCGGCCATGCCCCCCATGGTGACGGCGGGCTGCCGTACCGAGGTCAGCGGGACGGTCGCGGCGGCGGCGAACTCGATGTCGTCGTAGCCGACGATCGCGAGGTCGTCGGGGACGCGGACGCCGGCGTCGTACATGGCCTGCAGGACGCCGAGGGCGAGCAGGTCGTTGGCGCAGAAGACGGCGGTCGGACGGTCCGAGAGCCCGAGCAGACGGGCACCGGCGTCCCGACCGGAGGCGGCGTCGAGTCGCTCGGTGGGCAGCTCGCGCAGGGCGTCGGGATCGAGGCCGGCCTCGGCGAGCGCGTTCAGGGCGCCGGTGCGCCGGTCGCGCACCTGGGTGAGGCCGGGCGGACCACTGACGTAGGCGATGGAGCGGTGCCCGGCCTCCACGAGGTGGCGCACGGCGAGCGCGCCTCCCGCGACGTCGTCGACGGAGACCGAACACTCGGCGGAGCCCTCGGCGACCCGGTCGACGAGGACGAAGGGGATCTTGTGGCGGCGGAACGCCTTGATGTTGCGGCCGGTGGCGTCGGCCGGAGTCAGCAGGACGCCCCGGACCCGCTGCTCGGCGAAGAGCGCCAGGTACTCGGCCTCCTCGCTCGGGCTCTGCGCGCTGTTGCAGACCATCACGCCGAGGCCGGCCTCGGGGGGGGGGGCGGGCGCCCGCGCGCGCCCGCGCCCGGACTTATGACTTTGGCCGTGTCAGGATGAGACCGCCCCAGAACACCCGCG
>NZ_JBHWBS010000013.1:32108-62844 GCF_042735655.1 Streptomyces sp. NPDC059567
CCGCCCCCCCGCCCCCCCCCCCCGCGCCGCGCCCCGCCCCGCGCGCGACGTCGACGAAGAAGGGATTGCCCATGTCGAGGACGAGCAGCCCCATGATCCGGCTGCGGCCGGCGCGCAGTTGGCGCGCGGACTCGCTGCGGACGTAGCCGAGCCGGTCGATCGCCGAGAGGACCCGTTCCCGGGTCCCGGGCGCGACAGTGTCGGGACGGTTGATGACGTTCGAGACCGTGCCCACGGCGACTCCGGCGGCGCGTGCGACGTCCTTGATACCCACCGGCTGGGCCATCGGACAGGGACCTCCTGGGAGACGGGGGAATGCCTGCACATTATCGTCGGGCCGCCGACGGGCGCCCCTCGCGAGGGGAGGTCACGCGAGGTGGAACACCTCGCCGAGCGGCTTCATCGCCTCGTCGGGCCGGGAGCCGTCGAGGGATTCGAAGAAGGCCCCCATCTCGGCCTGCCAGCGGGCGTTGACCTCGGTGGCCTCCATGCCGGCCAGTGCGGCCGCGAAGTCCTCGGTCTCCAGATTTGGCGTCGGCCGCGGTGAGCGTCGAAACGGCACCGTCCTCTTGGCTCACGACGGACGCCCGCCGAACTGCCAGTTGTGCACCTCGATGTCGGCGTACCGGTCCGGGTTCAGGACGGCGCGGGCCGTGTTCGCGTCAGGGGCGCGCACCAGCGCCGCCGTGCCCAGCCAGGTGGCGCCGTCGTCGGAAAGGAGCGGCCCGTACGCGATCAGTTCGTCCCGCTCGGGCGGCGGCACGAGGTCGGCGGCGTGTCCCGAGCCGAGGCCGAGCACCAGGTACCGGTCGTCGCCCTCCCGACCGCCGGGGAAGTCCCACATGGTCCGTCCGAGCAGGTTGCGCCACCGGCGCAGCATCACGTCCCGGTACATCCCGGCCTGATAGCCCGGCTCGTCGAAGGCGAACGCGCGGGCGGCGGCCGGATCCGGCAGGTCGACGATGTGCACGCTGCCGGTGGGCAGTTCGCGATCGCCGGTGAGCGTCGGGCCGCGGGCGATCATCTCCATCGCGTACCGGTCCATGTAGGACCAGTGGTCTTCCAGCAGCTCACGCCGCAACACCTCGGAGGCGGGCCGGTCTCGGTGGTAACAGAAGAACTCCATGCGCGACAGTCTTCAGCACCGTGCGTCGCGATGGGGAGCCAGACTCATCGAGTCGCCGGTCCTCCGCCGTCGTCGCCGACGAGGTGGAGGAAGCGGTCCGTCAGGGCGAGCAGCCAAGCGGCGCGTTCCGTGGCGATCTCCCGCAGGCGCGCGTTGTCGTTGCGGGCGACGAGATGCCCCATGTAGCGCTCGTTGAAGCCCGCGTACTCCTGGTGCAGGGTCCGCAGCGCCTGCGCCACCCTGCGCTCGGGGGCGCCGGCGAGCCGCGCGAGCGCGGTGGTGTGCTGCTTCCAGCGGCCTTCGACGGCCTGGCGGAGCAGGCCCAGGGTCTGCCGGTCGGTTCCGTTCCAGCGGTGGTCCTTCTCGGCCCGCGCATAGTCGTCCGCGTCCATACCGATGCGCTGGGCCAGCCTCACCGCGGTGAACTTCCCGGCCAGGCGGTGTTCGCGCAGGGATCGCGGTCGCAGCGCCATGAGTTCCGGGACCGCGCACCACAACGCGTCGGCCAGTGCGAAGAGTTCGGACTCCGAAGGCGCGGGGCCGTCAGGACGCGGGGTGGCTCGACACGACCTTTCCCTTGCTGTCGGTGGCGAGGTAGCCGACCGCGTTGTACTCGTTGATGAGATAGAAGAGCAGCGTCGGGCGGTCGTCATTGAAGGTCCAGCCCTTGACGATGACGTAGCGCATGGTCGGGCTCTCGACCTTCAGTTCGCTTTCGCCGCGCTTCATCAGCACGGGAAGGCCGTCCCAGGCCATGGCGGAGACGTCGAACGGCTGCTCGTCGGCCGCGCTGATGGTTCCCCCGGGGCCGGTCTTACGGGCGACCCCGTTGCGGTACTCGTACTCGTCGTAGGTCTTCGACCCGGGCCGGGTCGGGATTTCGGCCAGGGCGTAGTCCTCGTAGATCGTCAGTTCCTTCATCGTCGTCGAACCGCTGACCTCGCGGAACGACTCGATGACGGTACGGGCGTTGGCCGTCGTGAGCAGGGTGCCGCGGGGAGCGGCGGCGGTGCCGGGCTGCGTCGCGGCGGTGCTGGGCCGCGTACCGGTCGCTCGGCTCGGGCCGCTGTCCGTGTTCGTCGGGGTCGCGCCACCCTTGGCGTCGGAGCCCGAGCCGCCGTCGGGGAGCAGGTTCACGACGCCCACGACGGCCACGGTGGCCGCCAGCGCGAGGGAGGCCGCGAGCAGAGCGGCCCGGCGGCGCGGGCGCGGAGGGACGAGAGGCGGTACGGGCTGTGCGGGCGGGCCGAACCCGCCGCCGGCGGCCGGGGAGACGTGGGACGGGACGGTCGGTGTGGGCCACGCCTGCGCGGCGGGCCGGGGCGCGTACGCGGGGTGGGGGTGCGGCGGGCCGAAGGGGCCGGGGGTCGCTTCGGCGGGGGCCCAGGCGCCGGCGTGCGGGGACGCGGCATCGGCAAGCAACTGTTCCAGCCGTGCCCCGTCGGGCCGCGACGCCGGGTCGCGTACGAGGAGTCGGGTGAGGACGGGAGCCAGCGCGCCGGACCTCACCGGTGCGGGGATCGGGTCGTCGAGCACGGCGACCACGGTCGCCAGGCTGGTGGCCCGGCGCAGCGGATGGTGGCCTTCGGCCGCTACGTACAGGAGCATCCCGAGCGACCACAGGTCGGAGGCCGGGTTGCCCTCCTCGCCCCGTACGCGCTCGGGTGCGATGAACTCGGGCGAGCCGATCAGGTCGCCGGTGGCGGTGAGCCGCGACGTCGCCTCGCTGAGCACGGCGATGCCGAAGTCCGTGAGGACGGCGCTGCCGTCGGGGCGGAGCAGTACGTTGGCGGGCTTCACGTCGCGGTGGTGGATGCCGGCGGAGTGCGCGGCGCGCAGGGCCGACAGGACCTCCCGCCCGAGGGTGAGAACCTCGGGGACGGACATCGGACCCTCGGTCAGCCGCTCGTAGACGGAGCGGCCCTCGACGAGCTCCATGACGATCCAGGGGTGCGAGCCGTCCTGGGGTTCGACGATGTGGTGGATCGTCACGACGTGCGGGTTCGAGAGCCGCGCCAGGGCCCGCGCCTCGCGGACGGCCCGTTCGCGCAGTTGCGCGGCGAGTCCGGGGTTCGCTTCCTCGATCGCGGGGTCGGGCGGACGGACTTCCTTGAGGGCGACATCGCGCTGCAGGGCGACGTCGCGTGCCCTCCAGACGGTGCCCATGCCGCCGCTGCCCAGCCGGGAGATCAGTTGGAAACGCCCGTCGACCAGGGGTCTTCGGTCCTCGCTCGCGCTCATGAGCGGTCATCGTATGCGGTGCGGGTGACACGCCCGCCCGAGGGCCGCGCACACCGGCCGGCGACGCCCGGGCGGCTCTTCCTCACGGACGTCCGCGGCGGCTGCCGTGGGTCAACCCACGCCACGGGGGCGGAACTGGACGCTGATACGGGGCCCGACCGCGCGGGTCGTCTTCGGGACCGCGTGTTCCCACGTGCGTTGGCAGGAACCGCCCATCACCACGAGGTCGCCGTGGCCCAGGGGGAGCCGGAGGGCGACGGGGCCGCCGCCGCGGGGGCGGAGGGCGAGGTCGCGGGGGTCTCCGAGGGAGAGGATGGCGATCATGGTGTCGTGTGTGGCGGAGCGTCCCATGCGGTCGCCGTGCCAGGCGACGCTGTCGCGGCCGTCGCGGTACAGGCAGAGGCCGGCGGTGACGAAGGGTTCGCCGAGCTCGGAGGCGTAGTGGTCACTCAGGGACTCGCGGGCGTCGACGAGAGCGGGGTGCGGGAGGGGAGCGCCCTCGCGGTAGTACGCGAGGAGGCGGGGTACGGCGACCACGTTGTCATACATCGTGCGCTCCTCGGCCTGCCAGGGGACGCCCGAGGCCAGCTCGTCGAACAGCGCGTCTGCCCCGTGGAACCACCCGGGGAGGTGGTCGACCCAGGCCCCGCCGTCGAGCGCGACCCGCCGGACGCCAGCCAGCGGGCCGGGCCGGATGTCGGCGCCCTGGTCGAAGAGCGAGCCCTGCAAGCCGGGCATGTGCGGTCGCGGTGCGGTCATGGTTCCAGCGTAAACGAGAAACCGAACGTATGAGCGAATCACGGGGCCGGACCGTCCAGGACGCCGGCGATTCGGTCGCCACCGTCGACGGGCAGATGGCCGGCAAACCGGTCCTCGACCGGGCCCGACGCCTCCTGGCCTGGCACCGGCCTCGCGGGTCACACGTGCAGTCGCTCGCGAATGAGCGTGTCGAGACGCCGCCACGCCGGGGAGGAGGCGTTGACCGTGCCCTGGATGAGGGCGGGGATCTCGGAGCCGGTCTCCAGGTCGGGCAGGTCGCCCGATCCGTACCGTTCTCGGGTCGCCTCGACGATCCGGCGGGCGTGGTCGTCGAGGCGGGGGTCGTCGGCGTCGAGGTCGCGTGCGTGGTCGAAATCGAGGAAGAGCTGCCGCAGTGCGGGATCGGCGAGCATCTCGGCCTGGTCGTGGAAGAGCGCGATCGCGCGGTCCGGGTGGGTGGCGAACACGAGGATCCACAGATCGCGTTGCAGATCCACCCATCGTGGGGTGAACCCCCAGCGGGACAGGTGCTCCAGATGGGCACCGACCTCGCCGGGCAGCGGTGACAGGTCCCCGGCGGCCAGTCGGCGCAGTCGCCCTTGCGTCGCCCGCAGGCCGCGGATGCGCGCCGCTAGCTCGTCCTCGATCTCGCGCAACGCCTCCTGGAACTCCTCGCCGCTCGCCGCTCGCAGGTCCCGGATGCGGGAGAGGGGGACGCCGGCTTCGGCGAGCGTCCGGATCTTGATCAGGTCGATGGCGTCGTTCGCGCCGTACCGCCGGTAGCCGGAGGCGTCACGGCCGGGCTCCGGGAGCAGCCCCTTGTCGTGATAGACGCGAATGGTCTTGACCGACACTCCGACGTACGCGGCCAGCTGCCCGATGGTGATCACCCGTCCATCGTCCCACTTGACCTTGCCCCTGGGGCAGGGTCGCACGATGGCTCCATGACGAACAGGAACATCGATCGGGAAACCCTGCGCGAGCTGGCCGACGAGGGCAACGAGAACGCTCTCGACCGGCTGGCGGACCTTGCCGACGCGGCCGACGACCTCGGTGAGCTGAGTGCGCTGCTGGACGAGGGTTCCACGCGTGCCGGATTCCTCCTCACGCGACGCGCGGCCGCGACCGGCGACCTGCGCGAGCTGCAACGGATCTCCGACGCCGGCTACGACGAGGCCGGGAACGAACTGGACCGGATCCTGAAGGCACCGGGCGACGGAGATCGGGGGTGAGAACGCTCCTTCACTTCGCGGGAGCTTCGTTCTCCCGATGAACGAGGCAGGACGCGACCACCACGAAGGGCCACACGGACTGCATACAGGTCACGAGGCGTTCGGCGACACCGGCGGGGCCGTGGCGGTTGATCTCGACCAGGAACCAGGCCGCGCCGAGACCCATCAGCGCGGTCGCCGCGAGGGCGGGCGCGGGGCGTAGTCCCCACGGTGCGGTTCTGCCGCGGACGGCGGCCAGGACCGGCCACGCGGCCAGCAGCACGAAGCCGACCGCGGCGACCGAACCGTGGCGCAGGGAACCCCCGCTGCTCGGCGCCGGAAGCACGGCCACCACGAACGCCGTCACGCCACCGGCGGCCAGCGCCACCCGTCCGGCGAGCGCGGCGGGACGCAGCCCCCAGGCGGTCAACAGGTGGCAGGCGCCCAGCGCGAGCAGCGCACCGGTCATCACCCAGAACCCCTCGGCCCCGTAGGCGGCCAGGACGCTGATCGTCTGGGTGGCGGGATCGTACGCGGGCCCCTCCATGTCCGCCGAGATCATCCATCCTCCGGCCAGCAGGACAGGGGCACACCCCGACGAGATCAGGGCCCACCTGGGAACGGATCGCATCGGCCCACGGTAAAGCGTGGACCCCATGCCTTCCGGTAGCGACCGATGCCCGGGGCGTCGGGGGCCGTCATCATCGCCCGTTTCCCGGGCAATTGAAGCAGAATTCTCGCGCGATAAGCACCACCTATCGACTCATCGAAAAGCCCTCTTTGACACTCGTCGAGGAAACGGCAGAAGCTTTCTCTCGCAGCCGGATTCGAATATTCGCGGACAATCCCGACCCTAAAGGGAAAGGAACGCCGCGATTTCGGCCGGACAGTGGTGCCGGTCCGTCGGAACCGCGGCAGAGAGAGGCGAACCCCATCATGAGCAGCATCGAGGACCCCGGCGACGACCTCTCGGTCACCCCGCCCAAGACCTGGGCGACCGGTGTTCCCGCCGTGACCCACGCGCTGGAGTACGCCTTGGGGCAGACGTCCGTGCGGCGTACCGCTCTGACTCTGCTGAACATCAACCAGGCCAAGGGATTCGACTGCCCGGGATGCGCCTGGCCGGAGCCCGCGCCCGGTAAGCGGCACATGAACGAGTACTGCGAGAACGGTGCGAAGCACATCGCCGACGAGGCCACCTCGCGACGCGTCACCGCCGATTTCTTCCGCGACCACTCGATCGCCGAGCTGGGCCGTAAGTCCGACTACTGGCTCAACCAGCAGGGCCGGCTGACGGAGCCCATGGTGAAGCGGCCCGGTGCCTCGCACTACGAGCCGATCGGCTGGGACGAAGCCCTCGGCCTCCTCGCCGGGGAACTACGCCGCCTCGACTCCCCCGACGAGGCCCTCTTCTACGTCTCCGGCCGGCTCAACAACGAAGCCGCCTTCCTGCTCCAGCTGTTCGCCCGCGCGTACGGCACCAACAACCTGCCCGACTGCTCCAACATGTGCCACGAGTCCAGCGGCTTCGGGCTCGGGGAGACCCTGGGCATCGGCAAGGGCAGTGTGTCGCTGGACGACATCCACGACTCCGACCTGATCTTCGTCGTGGGGCAGAATCCGGGGACCAATCACCCGCGGATGCTGTCGGCCCTCGAGGAGACCAAGCGCAACGGCGGCCAGGTCGTGGCCGTCAACACGCTGCCCGAGGCCGGGCTGATGCGGTTCAAGCACCCGCAGCGGGCGCGGGGCGTGATCGGCAAGGGCACCCCGATCGCCGACCAGTTCCTCCATATACGCGCCGGTGGTGACCTCGCCCTCTTCCAGGCGCTGAACCTGCTGCTCCTGGAGGCGGAGGACGCCGCTCCGGGCACGGTCCTCGACCGGTCCTTCATCGAATCCGACACCACCGGCTTCGAGGAGTTCACGGAGCACGCCCGCAAGACCCGCTGGGACGACGTCATCGCCGCGACCGGTCTGACCCGAGCGGAGATCGAGGAGGTCCACCGGCGCGTACTGGGCGCCAGGAGCGTGATCGTGTGCTGGGCGATGGGTCTGACCCAGCAGAAGCACGGCGTCCCCAGCATCCGCGAGATCGTCAACTTCCTGCTGCTGCGCGGCAACATCGGCAGGCCCGGCGCCGGCGTCTGCCCCGTCCGCGGCCACTCCAACGTCCAGGGCGACCGCACCATGGGCGTATGGGAGCGGATGCCGCAGGCGTTCCTCGACTCGCTCGGCCGCGAGTTCGACTTCACACCGCCCTCCCACCACGGCCTGGACGCCGTGAACTCGATCCGCGCCATGCGCGACGGGAAGGCCCATGTCTTCGTCGGCGTCGCCGGAAACTTCGTACGCGCCACCCCCGACAGCGCCGTCACCGAACAGGCCCTGCGCAACTGCCGGCTGACCGCGCAGATCTCCACCAAGCTCAACCGCTCCCACACCGTGTGCGGCGACACGGCACTGATCCTGCCGACCCTGGGCCGCAGCGACCGCGACATCCAGGAGAGCGGCGAGCAGTTCTTCACCGTCGAGGACTCCATGAGCGAGGTCCACGCCTCCCGCGGACGCCTCGCCCCCGCCTCCCCGCACCTGCTGAGCGAGGTCGCGATCATCTCCCGGCTGGCCCGGCGCACCCTCGGCGACGCGGTGGACATCCCCTGGGAGCTCTTCGAGCGGGACTACGGCACCATCCGTGACCGCATCGCGCGGGTGATCCCCGGCTTCGAGGACTTCAACGCCCGCGTCGACAGGCCCGGCGGCTTCACCCTGCCCAACCCCGTCAACCAGGGCGTCTACCCGACCCCCAGCGGGAAGGCCGTCTTCACCCGCAACGAGTTCACGATGCTGCGCGCGCCCAAGGGGCACCTCATCCTGCAGACCCTGCGCTCCCACGACCAGTGGAACACCGTCCCGTACGCGATGGACGACCGCTACCGGGGCATCCACAACGCCCGCCGCGTCGTCCTGGTCAACCCCGACGATCTGACCGGCCTCGGCCTCGCCGACCGCGACCTCGTCGACCTCGTCGGCGTCTGGGACGACGGCGTCGAGCGCCGAGCGCCCGGATTCCGGGTCGTGGCCTATCCCACCAGCCCCGGCTCCGCCGCCTCGTACTACCCCGAGACCAACGTCCTCGTCCCCCTCGACAGCGTCGCCGACATCAGCAACTGCCCCACGTCCAAGGGTGTGGTGGTCCGGCTGGAACCGGCGCGCGACTCCGACTGAGCCCACCCGAGCACCGAAAGGACCTGTCCCCATGCCCGCAGATCGCGCCGCGCGCTGTTGGCTTCCGGCGGCGGCCGCGGTGTTCGCCGCCGGGTGGGGTGCGAACCAGTTCACGCCGCTCGCGGTGGTGTACCGGACCCAGGAGCACTGGCCCGCCGTCCCGGTCGCCGCCATGTTCACCGTCTACCTGCTGGGGCTCCTCCCCGGTCTGCTGTTCGGCGGCCCGTTCGCGGACCGGCTCGGCAGGCGGCGCGTGGTGCGGCACGCGCTGGTACTGTCCGCCGCCGCCAGCGCCCTCCTGGCGGCGGCGGGCATGTCGCAGAGCGCCGTGTACGTCAGCCGTCTGGCCACCGGCCTCGCCGCAGGCGTCATCCTGACCGCCGGCACCACCTGGCTGGAAGAACTGTCCTCCGGCGCGAAGCGCCCCGCCGCCGGTGCCCGCCGTGCGACGTACGCCACGGGCGCGGGCTTCGCCGCCGGAGCGCTGACGGCGGGCGTCCTCGCCGAGTGGCTGCCGCGGCCGATGGTGCTGCCCTGTCTCCTCCACACCCTGCTGGCGCTGCTGGTGCTCGGCGCGACCACCGCCGTGCCGGAGACCGCACGGCCCTCCGCGGTCGTGCCGTGGGAGCCGCGGATCGGACGTCTGTGCCAGGCCGTCACGCACCCCCGCTTCGTGCGGGTGGTGCTGCCGGCGAGCCCGGCCGTCTTCTGCGCCGCCACGGTCGCCTATGTCGTGCTGCCCTCGTTGGTCGCCGACCGCGTTCCGGGGTACGCGCCGGTGTTCAGCGGTCTGGTGACGGCGCTGACGCTCGGCGTGGGCATGGCCGTCCAGCCGCTCGCCGACCGGCTGGACCACGCGCACAGCGCGCGGGCGACCCTCGTCTCGATGGTCACCGTGATCGGCGGACTGCTGGTGGGCGCCTGCGCTGTGTACGGGGATTCCGCGGGCCTGGTGCTGGCGGCCGCGGTCCTCCTGGGCGCCGGGTACGGCCTCACCCTCGCCTCGGGGCTCATGGAGATCGAGCGCCTCGCGCCGCCGAAGGCCGTGCCCTCGACGGCGTTCCTCCACCAAGGCGCCACCTACAGCGGCTTCCTGACACCGCTGCTCCTCGCGGTGACCGCGGGAGCGGCTCCCTACCCCGCCCTGCTGGCGGCTCTGGCGGCCGTGGGGCTGGTGTGCCTGGTGATCACCGCGCGGTACAGCCGCCGGAGCCTTCCCTGATGGCGTGGGAACGCGCCGGGACGCGCCGCGGGTCATATCGTCGGCCCACGGACCGGGACCGGCGGCGCCCCGACGGCACGGTCCGGTCTCATCTCCGGGTCCCGTCCGCCGGACCGTCGAACGAACTCAACCGCACGACACCGTCGGAGCAGGGCTTCGGCGAGAGGAGCAGACCATGGGACGAGTGACCGTACGACGGCGGGTGCTGCGCGTTCGGGAGGGGGTGTCCTCGCACCGACCGGACACCCTGGCCGCCGAGGAGCCGATGGAGATCCGGGTCGGCGGGCGCCCGCTCACCGTCACCATGCGCACCCCTGGCGACGACTTCGACCTGGCGGCCGGGTTCCTGGTGAGCGAGGGCGTGGTGCACGCGGCCGCCGATGTGGCGGGGATCCGGTACTGCGCGGGCGGCACGGCCGACGGTGGCAACACGTACAACGTGGTGGACGTCGCCCTGGCCCCGGGCGTCGCCGCCCCCGACGCGTCGCTGGAGCGGAACTTCTACACCACCTCCTCCTGCGGTCTGTGCGGCAAGGCCGGCCTCGACGCGGTGCGCACCACGGCGGCGTGGTCCGTCGCCGAGGACCCGCTGCGCATCGCACCGGACGTGGTGACGGCGCTGCCGGACCGGCTGCGGGCGGCGCAGCGGGTGTTCGACACCACGGGTGGCCTGCATGCGGCCGGGCTCTTCTCCGCCGGCGGTGAGCTGCTGTGTCTGCGGGAGGACGTCGGACGGCACAACGCCGTCGACAAGGTCGTGGGCCACGCCCTGCGGTCGGGTCTGCTGCCGCTGCGCGATGCGGTGCTGATGGTGAGTGGCCGGGCCTCGTTCGAGCTGGTGCAGAAGGCGGTGATGGCCGGAGTCCCGATGCTGGCGGCCGTCTCCGCGCCGTCCTCGCTCGCCGTGGACCTGGCCGAGGAGAGCGGACTGACCCTGGTCGGGTTCCTGCGCGGCGCCTCGATGAACGTCTACACCGGCGCCGAGCGCCTGCAGCCGCTGCCCGTGGCATGACGGCCCCACGGGTCCGGGCGGGTCCGCCGCGCCCCGCGACGTGCGGCCCAGGCTGGCTTTCGGACGAGTGGTCGGGTAGACCCGTAGCGTGCTGTTCCGTCAACTCGAGTACCTGGTCGCCCTCTCCCGGGAGCGTCACTTCGCCCGGGCCGCCCAGGCCTGTTACGTCTCCCAGCCCGCGCTCTCCGAGGCGATCCGGAAGCTGGAGGAGGAGCTGGACGTCCCCCTGGTCCGGCGCGGCCGCAAGTACGAGGGCCTCACGCCCGAGGGCGAGCGCATCGTGGTGTGGGCGCAGCGGATCCTGGCCGACCGCGACGCCCTCAAGGACGAGGTCGGCGCCCTGCGCACCGGGTTGAGCGGCACGATACGGATCGGCTCGGTCCCGACCGCCGTCGGCGCCGTCTCCCTGCTGACCGCCCCGTTCTGCGCCGCCCATCCGCTGGTGACGGTGGAGGTGATAGCGGACCTCCGGTCGCAGGACGTTCTCCGGCAGCTGCGGAACTTCGAGATCGACGCCGGAATCACGTATCTGCACAAGGGTTTCTCGGAGGACTTCCGGTCGGTCCCGCTGTACGAGGAGCGGTACGTGCTGCTGACCAGTGCCGCCGACATGCCCGTGCACCGGGCGACGGCGACCTGGGCGGAGGCGTCCCGGCTGCCCCTGTGTCTGCTGACGGGTGTCATGCAGGGCCGCCAGGTGCTGGACGAGGTGTTCGCCGAGGCCGGGGTGGAGCCGTCGCCCCGGGTCGAGACCGATTCGGTGGCCGCGCTGTTCGCCCATGTCAGGACGGGCCGTTGGGCCAGTGTCGTGCCGCACACCTGGCTGCACGTCTTCGGCGTCCCGCACGGCATGAGGGCGGTGCCGCTGGTCGAGCCGGCGCGCACGGTGCCGGTCGGTCTCGTGGTCACCGCCCGGGAGCCGGGTTCGGTCATGGCCCGGGCCCTGACGGCCGTCGCCCGGCAGACCGATGTCGCCGCCGCTCTGGACCACCTCCCCGGAGATCCCGCGCCCTCCTAGCCGCCTGCCTGCCCGCGCGCCGTCACATCAGTCCGGCCGGCTGCCGAGGTGCCGCAGCGCGGACCTCGCCGCCCCGGCGCCGCACATGCCGTGGGCTCCGGGGCCGGGCGGCGCGGCGGCCGAGCACAGGAACACCCCGGGCAGACCGGTGGCGTACGGGTCGAGTGCCGGGCGGGCGCCGAGGACGAGTTGAGGGATCGTCTTGGCTCCCGTGAGGATGTCGCCGCCCGCGAAGTTGGCGTTGGCGGTGGCGAAGTCGGCGGGTCTGTTGCTCCGCATGCCCACGACGCGTTCCCGTACGCCGGGGGCGAAGCGCTCCAGCTGCCGCAGGATCGCCTCGGTGGCGTCCCCTTCGTAGCCGTACGGAACGTGGGCGTACGTATAGACGGGGTGGACGTTCCCCACCGACCGCGACGGGTCCGCCAGATACTGCTGGCCGACCAGGACGAAGGGGCGCTGCGGCATCCGGCCGGCCGTCACGTCCTTCTCCCCGCGCGCCACCTCGGCGAGCGGCCCGCCGAGGTGCACGGTGCCCGCGCGCCGGGCGTGTTCGTTGGTCCAGGGCACACCGCCCTCGACGGCCAGGTCGACCTTGAACGCGCCGGGCCCGCGACGGAAGCGGCGGTACGCGGTCCGTACGCGGGGCGGGAGGCGGTCGCCGTACACGGACGCGATCTGGCCGGGGTCGAGGTCGAGGAGGGTGACATCGGCGGGCGGGATCTGCGCGGCGTCCGTGATGCGCACGCCGGTGTGGAGGGTGCCGCCGTGCCGCAGGAGCACGGCCGCCATGGCGCGGGTGATGGACTGTGAGCCGCCTTCGGCCACGGCCCATCCGGCGGTGTGGCCGGCGGTGAGGATGCCGAGTCCGATCGCCGAGCTGAGCGGGTGGGACAGCGGGCGGAAGGCGTGGGCCGCGACGCCGGCCCACAGGGCCTGCGCCGTGGGGGTCCGGAAGAGGCGTGCGAGGGCCGCGGCGGGCAGGACTGTGGGCAGCCCGAACCGGGCGAGCAGCAGCGGGTGCGACGGGATCCGCAGCAGGGGGCCCATGACGTCGTCGGCGAGTGCCTCCCAGTGCCGCACCGAGGGCTCCATCAGGGCCCGGTAACGGCTGCCGTCGGCGCCGAGCCCCGCAGCGGTGTCCTCGACGGAGCGCAACAGCACCCCGGCCGTGCCGTCGTCCAGCGGATGCACGCAGTCGATGTCCGGCAGCAGCCAGCGCAGCCCGTGGCGTTCCAGATCGAGCGATCGGAGCGCCGGCGAGGTGACGGCCATGGGGTGGATGGCCGAGCAGTGGTCGTGCAGCAGTCCCGGCAGGATCGCCTCATGGCTGCGGGTGCCGCCGCCGACCTCGTCGGCGGCTTCGAGGACGGTGACCTCCAGGCCCGCCTTCGCGAGCAGGGCCGCGGCGGCGAGCCCGTTGGGACCACCGCCGACGACGACCGCGGACGTCATGAGGCGGCGCCCAGGGGCGGGACGGACGAGGACGGCGTCGTGGATCTCATACGTCCGAGTCTGCCGCCGGAGGGGCCGGCCCTCCAAACAGACCTCCGTGACCGGCAGCTGTCAGCCGGTGACGAGTCCGACGACGAGGTTGATGGCGGTGGCGAGGATGCTGGTGCCGAAGAGATAGGACAGGAGCGAATGCCGTAGCACCACCGCGCGGATCGTCCCACTCGATACGTCGGTGTCGGAGACCTGATAGGTCATACCGAGGTTGTAGCTGAAATAGAAGAAGTCCCGGTACGCGGGCGGCTGATCGGAATTGAAGTCGATCCCTCCCCCTGGATTCCCGTAATAGAGGAACGCGTAGCGGGTGGCGTACATCAGGTGAAGCGCCGCCCAGGCCATGAACACGCCGCTGAGCGCGGTCGCCGCGGCGGCGTGACCGGTGTCGGTCCCGCCGCGCAGGAGCAGGACGACGATGCTGCCCAGTCCGCACAGGGCGACCGCGACGATGACGACCTCGTCCGTCACGGGCCGGAAGTCCTCGCGCCGGGCTTCGCGCCGGGTGGTGGCCGCGTCCAGCGGCCACATCTGGATCCAGCCCGCGACGACGAACCCGGTCTCCGTCACGGCGATACCGGCGAGAACGCCCAGTGGTACGTCGACCAGGACACCGATGACCACGCCCGTCACCACCCCGACGGCCACCGAGCCGAAAAGCCGGGAAACCGCGGACTGCGGCAGCCAACGTCTCATGGGCCGTCACATTAGCGGCGCCCATATGGTCCGCCGGGTCCGCCGGGCCGCGATTTGCCGGACTCCCCACGGAGTGCGGTAATTGAATTGCCTGGACGACCGATTCGCCCGCGTATCACGGGAGCAGGAATGACCGGTGGACCCGAGCCCATCAGCGACGTCGCTCTGCGGGCGCTGCAGCAGGAACTCGCCGACTTGCGCGCCGAACGGGATTCGGCGGCCGCGACCCTGCGGGGCGAGGATCCGGTCGGCGACCGGGCGGACGAGGCGGACGAACTGCAGCGCGCCTCGGAGGTCGCGCGTCTGGACAGGCACATCGCCGAGATCGAGGGCCGGATCCGGGAGGCGTCCGTCGCGGGGGCACCGGCGACGGATGTGATCGGGGTGGGCAGCAGCGTCACCGTACGGTTCGCGGACGGGACGGAGTCGACCCTGCAGGTCGGCGAGGTGGCCGAGGAGCTGGACCTGACCCTGGTGACCGCGGACAGCCCGCTCGGGCACGCGCTGCTCGGTCACCGCGCCGGCGACACGGTGACCTACCGGGCGCCCGATGGCCGCACGACCGCGGTCGTCCTCTCCCTCGGCGACATCCACGGCTCGTCGTAGCGCGCTCGCGACCGCTTCAGGACGTGAGCACGACGACCGCCTCGTCCGTGTACGTCAGGAAGGTCAGCGTCTCCTGGAAGTACAGCTCGATGCCCTTCGCGTCGTGCGCGGTGTAGCCGATCGCCAGGTCCTGGCCGAGGAGCAGCTCGAAGTCCCCGCCCCGGGTGGACAGGACGAACGCGCCGCGCAGGGCCGGCGCCCAGATCGGGTCGCCGCCCAGGATCCGGCCCAGGTGCGCCGCGATGGGGTAGCCGTGGTCGGAGGTCTCGCTGACCGCCGTGTACGCGTCGGCGCCGAGCAGCAGCGCGTACGGCCCGTCGACGCCGGCCAGGCGCAGCGATGTCAGGGCCCTGCTGATCGCGTCGGGGTAGTCGCGCGCCTCGGCGGGCAGGGCCAGCTCCGGGTTGGACGTCCGCGACCGCAGCCCTTCGATGCCCGCCGCCGCGTACCCGTCGAAGACGGCGCGGTCCTCCGCGAAGGCCATGGCGCGTGCCGCGTCCTTCACGGGCTGCCAGTCGGAGTCGTGCGAGCCGCGCTCGACATCGTCCACGGCGGCCCGGCTCACGGTGAACGGAACGCGCAGTTCGACCAGTCGGCGTGCTTCGCGCAGCCGCGCGGTGACACCGGGGGCGGGCGGGTCGATCTCGTCGAGGTGTCCGGTGCCGGCGGCGGCGAGCCCCGGGCCCGCCGGGTCGGGGACGTCGACGACCCGGCGACCGGCGACGTGGCGCCGGAAGGTGCGGCGCGCCTCTTCCTCGATCTCGGCCCAGGCGGCGGGGGTGATCGGGGCGAGTTCGCGGTGCAGGTTGTCGGGGACGGCGGGGTTCGTCATGACGCTCAGGCTCCTTTGAGGCTGCCGATGCGCAGGGAATCGCCGCGGTGGGCGGTTCCGGAGGCCGGGGCGGGGAGGTCGCCGAGGAGGTCGGCGCTGGGCACGAAGAAGAGGCTGCCGGTGACGGCCGTGGAGAAGTCGAGGATGCGGTCGGTGAGGCCCGGCGGGTCGCCGAGGAACATGTTGCGCAGCATCTGTTCGGTCACCGCGGGAGTCCGGGAGTAGCCGATGAAGTACGTGCCGAACTCGCCGCGGCCGACCTCGCCGAACGCCATGTTCTCGCGCACGATCTTCTGTTCGGTGCCGTCGTCGCCGACGATCGTGTTGAGCGCGACGTGCGAGTCGTCCGGCTTGACGCCGTCGGGTAGTTCGACGTTGGACGACTTCGTGCGGCCGATGACGCGTTCCTGCTCCTCGACGGTGAGCGACTGCCAGGCCGCCATGTCGTGGAGGTACTTCTGCACGATGACGTAACTGCCGCCGAGGAAGGGCGGCTCGTCGTCGGTGACGAACACGGCTTCGTCCGCCTGCCCGCCCTCCGGGTTCTCGCTGCCGTCGACGAAGCCAAGAAGGTCGCGCTCGTCGAAGTACGCGAAGCCGTGCACCTCGTCGACGACGGTCACGGCGGCGCCCAGGGCGTCGACGATGAGCCTGGCCAGTTCGAAGCAGAGGTCCATACGGCGGCCGCGTACGTGGAAGAGCAGATCGCCCGGGGTCGACGGCGCCCGGTGCCGGGGGCCCGTCAGCGGTGTGAAGGGGTGGAGTTCGCGCGGTCGCGGTCCGCCGACGAGGCGGTCCCACGCCATCGAGCCGATGCCCGCGACGCAGGTGAGGACGGTGTCCGGCGAACGGAAGGCCACGGAGCGCGTCAGCCCGGCGAGACCGGCCAGCGCGTCCCGTACGGCTGCCTCACCGCCGGGGTTCAGGGTGGCCACGAGGAACACGGCGGCTCTCGGCGGCGGTACGACGACGGGCTGCGTGGTGACCACATGACTCCCGGAAGACATTCAGTCACGAAAAGAGACAAAGGGTACGGCGTCAGCGTATCCGGCCCGCGGCCGCGACGCAGTCCGGGCACCGCCGTCAGCAGCCGCCGACCCACTCCTGAGCGCCGCCGGCGAAGGTCTGGTGCTTCCGGACCGGCACCTGGCGCTCGAGGTCCTCGACCAGACGCTCGCATTGCCGCGAACGCCTCGGCGCGGTGCGGGCAGGAGACGGCCGCGATCACCGCGACATCGCCGATCGCGAGACGGCCGGTCCGGTGTACGGCGGCCGGCGCGAGGACCGGTCATCGCGCGTGGCGGGCGGTCATCGGCCCGGCACGTCCAGAACCTCTGTGACGGCACCTTCGTCGAGTCCGCCCGGGGGGACCACCGCGAGGGCGTCGGCCAGCGCGAGTCCGCGCAGCATCGCCGGACCGTCGAAGGCCAGGGGCGTCGCCGCACCCCCGGAGAGCGGTTCGCCGCCGGTTCCCGCCTATCGCAATTCCTTTTCCGCTGGTACGGATCATCCGCCGGCGGGCGTGATGGTGACCTTCACGTGCTTCATGATCGGCTGGTCGCTCTGGGTGCTGTAGTCGCCGAGCGCGCACAGGACGTTCATCTCGGGCATATAGCCGGCCGCGCAGCCGCGCGGGATGTCGTACGGAATCGCCAGATAGCCGTCGAGGTGACGCCGGCTGCCGTCCTTGGCGGTGCTGGTGATGTCGACGGGGTCGAACTTCGAGATCCCGCGTTCGCGCATGTCGTCCTGGTTCATGAAGACGAGGGTGCGCAGGTTCTTGATGCCGCGGTAGCGGTCGTTGTCGGAATAGATGGTGGTGTTCCACTGGTCGTGGGAGCGCATGGTGCCGAGCGCGAGCATCCCCGGTTCCGGGAGGACGTCGGGGAGTTCGGCGGTCGAGAACTCGGCGCGCCCGGACGGGGTGAGGAAGACGAGTTCACGCGCGGGCTGCTTGATGCGGAAGCCGAGCGGCAGCCGCACACGACGGTTGAAGTCCTCGAATCCGTCGAGGGCTTGGGCCATGGTGTCGCGGATGCGGTCGTAGTCCTCGATGTACCACTCCCACGGAGTCTCGCTCCCGGGCAGGGCAGCGCGGGCCATGCCGGCGACGATCGCGGGCTCGGAGAGCAGGTGCGAGGAGGCGGGGCGCTTCATGCCGACGGACAGGTGCACCATGCTCATCGAGTCCTCGACGGAGGTGCTCTGGACGCCGTTGCGCTGGTCGTCCTTCTCGGTCCGGCCGAGGCAGGGCAGGATGAGCGCCCGGCGCCCGTGGACGACGTGGCTGCGGTTCAGCTTGGTGCTCACCTGGACGGTGAGGTCGCAGCGGCGCAGTGCCTCGTACGTGTACGGGGTGTCGGGCGCGGCGAGGGCGAAGTTGCCGCCCATGCCGACGAACACCTTCACGTCGCCGCGGTGCATCGCCTGGATGGTGCCGATGGTGTCCAGACCGTGCTCGCGCGGCGGCTCGATCCCGCAGGTCTTGGCGAGACGGTCCAGGAACTCCTCGGCGGGGCGGTGGTCGATGCCGCAGGTGCGGTTGCCCTGGACGTTGCTGTGGCCGCGCACGGGCGAGGGCCCGGCGCCCTCCCGGCCCAGATTGCCGCGCAGCAGAAGGAGGTTGACGATCTCCCGTACGGTGTCGACGCCGTGTTCGTGCTGGGTGAGGCCCAGGCACCAGCTGACAATGCTGCGGTCGGCCTCGCGGTAGACGCGGGCCGCCTCGAGGATGTCGGCGCGGCTGATCCCGGACTGCTTCTCGATCTCGTCCCAGGGCGTGGCCTCGCAGCGGGCGCGGTACTCCTCGAAGCCGGCGGTGTGGCGCTCGATGAACTCCCGGTCCAGCGCCTTGGGATCGGAGTCGGACTGTTCCAGGATCGCCTTGGCCATGCCTCGTACGAGCGCCATGTCGCCGCCGATGCGCGGCTGGAGGTTGAGCGTGCTCGTCCGGGTCGAATGGAAGGTGGCCATGTCCTTGAAGTCGTGCGGGATGATCGCCCGGGTGGCGCCCGCCTCGACCAGAGGGTTGATGTGCACGATCTTGGCGCCGCGGTGGTACGCCTCGGAGAGGGCGGTGAGCATCCGGGGCGCGTTGGAGGCCACGTTGACGCCCATGATGAACAGGGCGTCGGTGGCCTCCCAGTCCTTGAGGTCGACGGTGCCCTTTCCGGTGCCGAGCGCCGCCTGGAGGGCGCGGCCGCTGGCCTCGTGACACATGTTGGAGCAGTCGGGCAGGTTGTTCGTGCCGAGCTCCCTGGCCATGAGCTGGTACAGGAAGGTGGCCTCGTTGCCGAGCCGGCCGGAGGTGTAGAACGACGCCTGGTGCGGGGAGTCCAGCTCGCGCAGCGTACGCCCGACGAGTTCGAACGCGTCCTTCCAGCTCACGGGGGTGTAGTGGTCCGTGTCGGGGTCGTAGACCATCGGCTCGGTCAGCCGGCCCTGGTTCTCCAGGTCGTAGTCGCTCCACCCGGACAGCTCGGTGACCGAGTGGGCGGCGAAGAACTCCCGGTCGACCCGCTTGCGGGTCATCTCCCAGGTGACGTGCTTGATCCCGTTCTCGCAGATGTCCAGGTGCAGGCCCTTGGTGTCGTCCGGCCAGGCGCACCCGGGACAGTCGAAGCCGGTGTTCTCGTGGTTCATCTTCATGATGGCCCGCGGCCCGTCCACCAGCGCGCCCTCGCGAGCCATGAACCGCGTCACGCTCTTGGCCGCGCCCCACCCGGCGGCCGGATGGTGATAGGGCTGGAACTCCGGCTCGGCGTCGGGCTCGGGTCCCACCCGCGGTGCCGGTCGTTCCTGCTCTTCGGGAGAGGCGCTCAAGGTCCTCACCTTCCGCCGTGCGGGCGTGGGGCCCGGGAGTGGCCATTTCCCCTCAGCCTAGGCGCGCCCCGCACACCCCGCGATTTCGATTGGGCCGCCCGTACCCAGGGCCAGGGCAGTGCCACCTGGCGCGGGTGGCCCTGCACCGCGACCTCCCCACACCGTCACCACGAAGTGCTCGACCACGACCGCCACCGGCGACGAAAGGCGCTGGCGAGCATGAGTCCGCACGGACGATCATGACGCGCATGAGCGATCAACCCGTGCGATGGACCCAGGCCACCGTCTACCCCGACATGTGGACCGACCCGAACGACGACCCCCGTGACGGCGGCGGGGACGGTCCGGAGGGTGAGCTCGCCACGCTGCTGGACTTCCTGGCGGGGTATCGCATGACCCTGCGGATGAAGTGCGAGGGCCTGGACGCGGAGCAGCTGGCCCGCCGGTCGGTTCCCCCGTCGACGATGTCACTGCTCGGTCTCGTCCGCCACCTCGTCGAGGTGGAACGTGACTGGCGCAGCTGGATCAGCGGCGACCCGGTGCCGAAGCTGTACGGCGTCAAGGACGCGGACTTCCACGGCGCCGTCGCCGAACAGGCCGTGGTCGAGGCCGCGTTCGCCGATCTGGAGCGTGAGCAGGCCGCGACCGACGCCGCGCTTGCCGAGCACCCGGATCTGAGCGAGCGCCTGCCGAAGGACGGGACCGCGGTACGGGAGCTGATGGTGCACCGGATCGAGGAGTACGCCCGTCACTGCGGGCATGCCGACCTGCTGCGCGAGTGCGTCGACGGCAGGGTGGGCCAGTGACGAGCTGACGGGCGGCGGTCGGCAGAGCCCGGCCCTGCCGTGCCGGACGGCGTCAGGCGGCCGCGGACCATCCCGGAATCGTCGGCAGGACCTTCTCGGCGACGCGGAGCAGCACCGTGTCGTCCGGCACCTGACCGTCCTCGCGCCACAGGGTCACTTCGAAGGAGCCGCCGGTGTCCTCGGCGTCCCGGGCCACGACGACGGTGCGGGCCGGGACGCCCGGACCGGCCTCGGCTTCGCTCCCGTCGAGGCGGAAGCTGATGCTGATGGTCTGGTCCGAGTGGAGGACCGCCGGCCGGCCCAGGAGCGTCCGTCGCTTCGCGTCGTTCCACAGAATCGAGGGCTTCCCGCCCACCCGACGGTCGTCGTAGGTGGCCGACAGCGTGACGGTGTACGTCCCGATCTCGACCTCGGCCGACGGAGTGGCGACCTCCTCGCCGTCGCCGAGCTCGAAGGAGCCGTCGCTGCCGTGGGCGGACTTCACGGACTCCGTGGGCGTACCCAGCAGGTGGGCGAGGTCGGAACGGTTCAGCACCTCGCACAGTTGCGTCCCGGTGATGCGCCCGGGCACCCGCCCCGGCTCCCCCGGCGCTTTCTCGGGCTCGCCGTCCGAGCACGAGGCGGGCCCCGAGCCGCTGGTGACGATGCTCGGGTCCATCGCCCAGCCCACCACCCACAGACCGGCGCACAAGGCCGGTACCAGGACCAGGGCCGCGACGGCCTGTCGTACCGCCGCACGTCTGGAGAGCACCATCGTGTCGTCCGCCATCGTCCCCCGCCTGCCCCGATCCCCCGATATGTGCCCGGGGACCTTAACCCGTGATCATCCGGCGGACAAGGAGATTTGGTGGTGGCCGGGGTGGGCGGTGGGTCAGACCGACACGTTCCTGCTGAACCAGCCGCTGAACACCTCTTCGGCGTCGGCCGCACGCTGCTCGGCGCGTTCGACGACCCTCTCCGCCTCCGCCCGCCAGGTCGCCGCGTCCGCGCGCGGCGGGGGCACGAAGGGGCCCCGCTCCGGCGCTTCGGCGGCCGCGCCGAAGAAGTCGCCGCCCTTGCGCCTGAAGTCGTCCGTCCCCCACGCGCGGCCGGCACCGTGCAGCGGCACCTTCTGCAGATGCGGGATGTGCTTGGCGCAGTGGATGTACGCCTCCTCCACGGCGACCTCCACCCACACCTGGGCGCGGCGGCCGGGCACGGGGTCGGACGCGAGCCCGGCGTGGGCGCGGCGCATCTCGTCGTCGGGCACGACCCGTGCCGTGCCGTTGACATGGAGGCCGATGCGGTCCTGGAGGAAGTCCATCATCAGGATGCCGACGTGCGGGTTCTCCTCGATGTTGCCGAGGCTGGCCTGGACGCCGTTGCCCCGGTACTCCGGGTAGGCGAGGGTCCGGTCGTCCAGGACGTGGAGGAAGCCGGGCGGCCCGGCCCGGAAGGTGTTGTCGCACTCGCCGTGCCGGTCGGCGGTCGCCAGGAAGAACATCTCCTGGCGCGCCGCGAACTCCCGCATCCGGGTGTTGAGTCGGTCCAGAACCTGCTCGGCGTAGAACTTGTCGGCGCGCTCCGTGGTGCCCATGCGCTGCTGGACCTGATGTTCGCCGTCACTGCCCGGGCGGGTGGTGCGCAGGGGCGTCGTCTGCCGCTGCCCGGTCTGTTCGAAAGTGCTCAAGTCGTTGCCCCGACCAGTTCCTCGATGGAGTCGTGCCGTATGCGATGGGTGGGGATGCCGATGCCCACCAGGGTGTCGACGCTGCGCCGGATCATGCCGGGCGGTCCGGACAGGTACGCGTCGTACGTGTGCCACGGGCCGAACTCGCGCACGGCCTCCGGGATGCCGCCGGACAGCAGGCCCACGGGACCGTCGTCCACGACCGGGCGGACCGAGAGCCACGGGTGCGACTGCTGGAGCCGCAGCATGGTGTCGATGTCGTAGAGGTCGTTGTTCCGGCGGGCGCCGTAGAACACGTCGACGGTGCGGCGGCGGCCGTGCTGGGCCACGTCCTCGACCAGGGCCTTGATGGGCGCGATGCCGGTGCCGCCGCCGAGGCAGAGCAGCCCGTTGTCGGTGTTGTGGTCCACGGTCATGGATCCGGAGGGGGGACCGAGCCGGATCACATGCCCCGGACGGGCGCGGTGCACGAGCGAGTTGGAGACCCAGCCCGCCGGCACGGCCTTCACATGGAAGGAGAGCAGCCCGTCGGAGCGGGGCGCGGAGGCGAAGGAGTAGTGCCGCCAGACACGCGGCCACCAGGGGGTCTCCAGGGAGGCGTACTGCCCGGCGAGGAAGGGATAGGGCTGGTCGGGCCGGACCGTCACGACCGCGATGTCCGGCGTCCGCATGTCATGGGCGACCACCTCCGCCTGCCACCAGGCGGGGGCGCGCAGCTCGTCCTCGGCAGCCGCGTCGATCATGATCTGGGAGATGGCGGTGTAGGCGCTCACCCAGGCGGCCTCGGTCCTCGGCCCCCAGCTCTCCGGGGCATAGCGGGAGAGGGCGCCGATCAGGCACTCGCCGACGGCCGGATAGTGCTCGGGAAGGGTGCCGTACTTCCGGTGCCCGCGGCCGAGGTGGGACAGGTACGTGGTCAGGGTGGCGGCGTCGTCCGCGTGGGTCGCCGCGGTGAGCAGCGCTTTGAAGAGGCGGTCGCGCTGGGTGTCCATCGCCGCGGGGAAGAGGTTCCGCAGGTCGGGGTGGCGCAGGAAGAGCAGGGCGTAGAAGTGCGAGGTGACCTTGTCGGCGATCGGCTCGATCTCGGCCATGGTGCGGCGCAGAAGACCGGCGTCGGAGGTGTCCTCGGGCGCCGGGGCGGGGGTCGCCGGCTCGGGCGCCGGGGCGGGTCTCGGCGCCGGGGCCGGGCTCGGAGCGGCGGCGGGCGACGGGCTCGGAGTGGCTTCGGGCGGCGGGCTCGGAGTGGGGGCTGCTGCCGGTCTTGACGCCTGTGCGGGCACGGGGGCCGGAGCCTGGGCCGGGTGTGCGGCCGGAGCCGGGCGCTCGGGTGGCGTACGGCCTCGGTCGGCACCGTTGCCCACAGGGCGTATCGGGGTGACGGGGCGGCTGGGTATGCGGTCCTCCGCGCCCCGGGGTCCTGGCCCGTCCTGGTGATGCTGCGGGCTTCGACCGAACCAGCCCGCGTCCCGACTGCTGCCACCGGAGCCGGCTCCGGGACTGACGCCGGGCCTGTCACCGTCGGCCGACGTGGGGGTCGGAGCATCCATCGGTTTGCCTCGCCTCGAACATCTTTCGGTCGGTCTTCGTACGTGGGGTCCGAGTGTGCCCCGATTTCCCTCTCCCTATCGGAATTCCCGGTGTTCGCCCCGTCTCTTCAAATCTGGTGGTACGTACCGCACTTGATTCGCGAGGGGCGCCCGGGCGTTCGAACGGGCTCGACCATACCCCGCTCGCGTGAATCCATGAACGGGAACTTCGGCCATCACGACGGCGCCGAGTTCCGGCTGGTCAGCACCGCGCGAGGCCAGGAACTCGAACGCTTTCACGAGTTACCGACGAGTTCGAGTGATACGACAAGCCGTTCACCGCGCGACTGGTAGGAATTCGCTGACGGAAAAGATACGAGGCGACCCCAAGCCCTCACACCGTGGGCGCGGGCTCTTCACGTTTCCCACGCATGAGCCGCTGCCACAGGAAGGAGTGGACCAGAGCGTCGTTGTGGGCCGCCTGTTCGTTGTCACCGGCTCCCGCGTGGCCGCCGCCGGTGTTCTCGTGGAGCAGGACCTCGTGGCCGAGTTCGCGCAGTCGCGCGGCCGTCTTGCGGGCATGTCCCGGGTGGACACGGTCATCACGGGTGGAGGTCATCAGCAGGACCGGCGGGTAGACACGGTCCCCGGCGAGCTGGTGGTACGGCGAGATCGCGCGGAGGTGGGGCCGATCGGCTTCGTCGTCGGGATTGCCGTACTCGGCGATCCAGGAAGCCCCGGCGAGGAGCTTGTGGAAGCGGAGCATGTCGAGCAGCGGCACCTGGGCGACGATCGCGCCGAACAGCTCCGGGTGGCGGGTGAGCATCGCGCCCATGAGCAGCCCGCCGTTGCTGCCCCCGGCCGCTCCGAGCATGGCGGGGGTGGTGATGCCCCGTGCGACGAGGTCCGCGGCGACGGCCGCGAAGTCCTCGAAGGCTCGCGGCCGGTGGGCGCCGAGCGCGGCCTGGTGCCAGTCCGGCCCGTACTCGCCGCCGCCCCGGATGTTCGCGATCACGTACGTGCCCCCGCGCTCCAGCCACGCCCGGCCCTTCACCGCGCCGTAGTAGGGGGTGAGGGAGACCTCGAAGCCGCCGTAGCCGTAGAGCAGGGTCGGTCCCGGGCCGGTGGCGGTGCGGTCGGGGCCGATGACGAAGTACGGCACCCGCGTCCCGTCCGGGGAGGTCGCGAAGAACTGCTCGACCGTCAGGCCGGCCGCGTCGAACCGCGCCGGAGCCTGCTTGAGGATCTCGGTGTCGGCGCCGATCTCCCCCCGGTAGAGGGTGGAGGGTTGCAGGAACCCCGACACGTCCAGGAAGTACTCGTCGGAGAGGTCGGGGTCCGTGTCCACGACGGTGACCGCCGACAGCTCCGGGACGTCCGTGAGCGGCGTCCGCGCCCAGGCGCCTTCGGAGTCGGGGGTGAGGACCTCGATGCGGGTGCTGACGTCCCTCATCGTCTCCAGGATCAGATGGTGGCGGGTCCACGAGTGCCCGGCCAGGGCGGTCCGCTCGTCCGGGGTGAACAGCACCGCAGCCGTACGGTCGCCCGTCAGGAAGGCGTCGAAGTCGAACGCCAGCAGGGAGCCGGCCCCTTGCCCGAGCCAGTCGGACTTCAGGGTGACGATCAGATGCCGGCGGTGGACGTAGGCTTCCGCGTCGTCGGGAACGTCGATCTTCACGAGCGTGTCGTCTCCGCCGAGGACGTACGTCTCGCTGCGGAAGAAGTCCAGGGAACGGGCGACGAAGTCCCGCTCGAAGCCCGGCGTGGTGTCGCGCCAGCCCGACGCCGCCACATCGACCGCGTCCGCCTCGAAGACCTGCTCGGCCTCCTCCAGCGGCGTACCGCGCCGCCATCGGCGCACGGTGCGCGGATAGCCGGCGTCCGTCAGCGACCCCGGCCCGAAGTCCGTGCCGATGAAGACGGTGTCGGCGTCGATCCACCCGATCCGCGTCTTCGCCTCCCCGACCTGGAACCCGTCGTCGACGAAGGCCCGCGTGGCGAGGTCGAACTCGCGGACCACCACGGCGTCCCCGCCGTCGCGCGACAGACAGACCAGGGCCCGGTCGTAGGCGGGGTGGCGAACCCGCGCCCCCGCCCACAGCCACTTCTCGTCCTCCGCCGCGGCGAGCGCGTCGAGGTCGAGGACGTCCTCCCACGCGGGGGCGTCCTTGCGGTACTGCTCGAGCGTCGTGCGGCGCCACACACCGCGTACGTGCGCGGCGTCCCGCCAGAAGTTGTAGAGGAACGCTCCGCGACGGGCGGTGTAGGGGATGCGGTCCGAGGCGTCCAGCACCTCGCGCAGGCTCTCCTTCAGGGTGGTGAAGTCCGCGTCGGAGGCCAGTGCGGCCGCCGTCTCGGCGTTCCGCTCGGCCACCCACTCCAGGGCGGCCCCGCCCTCCACGTCTTCCAGCCACAGGTACGGGTCGTCGTCATCGCGCGGCGTCGTCATGGAGAGCCGATCACCAGAGCCGGAGCGTGAACGGGGCGACCATCACCAGGACCGTCGACGACCGGCCGAGCACCCCGATCCCCCGTCGCTCCGGATCACGGCCCTGGCCCCATGCGCCGGACTGGTGCGGTGTGTCTCCCATGGCCCCACCCTACGGCCCCGCGATCCGGCGGGCGGAACTCCTGGCAGATCGAGGCGATGGGGCTCTATGATCACGGCGATGACTACTCATTCTCTCCACAGATTGGGGGACCCGTCCGCGCAAGGTGAGTGCTGATGCTCACCGACACCGCGTATGGGGATTCCCCACACTCCTTCTGGCTGCGCGTGCGAGAGTTCGCCGTGCCGCCCTCCATGATCGAGACCGCGACCGCCCGCCGCTCTGCCGGTGACTGGGCAGGAGCCTGCGCCGCCGCCGGCGTGGACGTCGATCTCGACCTGAAATCCGTGGCACGCACCCATGGCCGCGAACTCGCCACCCGGGTGCGGGCCGACCTCCGCCATCTGGCACCCGACCTGTTGCGCTGGCACCTCCCGAGGGTCGCTCCCGACGGGCTGCTCCGCCCTGGTCTGACCATCGCCCTGGCCCGGTACGAAAGCGCCGGGCCGGACGGCGCGGGCCCGGTCCACCTCGTGGTCCGGACGCCGCCGGCGTGGGCGGACGGCGGTCAGCGCGTCAGCCTCGCGCTGTGGGACGGAACGCATGCCGAGCCGAGCGCCCGCCGCCATCCGCACCCCCATCCCAGCCGGCGGTTCCGTCTCGACCTGCACCGCCACCTGTGGGACGCGCGCAGGACGGACGAACTCCGGATCCGGTCCGGGTCCGCGCCGCCTCCGGACGGCGCCCCTGCCCCGACGGTCCCGGAGGTACCGGGGACGGTGCCGCGGGACTTCCGCTGCGCCGTGGACCGGTGGGCGGACGAGGCGGGGTTGCTGCTCCACGCCGAAGGACGGTCCGCCGGCACCATCAGTGTGCGCGTCGGGGCCCGGCAACGGCTGCTCCTGGACCTGGTGGCGGACCGGGACGGCCTCGGACCACCCTCGATGCGGATCGCCGAGGCGCCCGCGGACGGCGGCGTCTCCGCGCTGCCGGTACTGCCCGATGCGGCGACCTGGGTACTGCCCGACCTGGAACTGCTCCAGGGCGGGCTGATCGAGGCCGACCGACTGCACCCGCTGGTCGCCTCCGCGCTCGTACCCGGTCTGCCACCGGCCGGTTCGCGGCCGCTGTCGGACCGGACGGGGCAGCCGCACATCGTGGAGTGCCGGGGAGCCCGTCACCGGATCGGCCTGGTCGACGGGGTGCTGTCCCCGCTGGACCACGACCCGGCCGAGATCCGCCGGGAGGAGTTGCTGGCCGCGCTGTCCGGCACCCCACTCCCCTGCCTCCAGGCCATCGACCGGGCGCACCGTCGTCCGGACTGCCTGGACGGCGTCCGCGAGCGCCTGCACCACGGCGACATCGCCGGCGCGCTGGCCGTCGTCGAGGGCCTGCTGGGCCCCGACGCGACGCTGCGCGACGGCGCGCTGCGGAACGAGCTGGAGGCGGCCGCCCAACGGCGCCTGACCTACGGCCTGTTCAGGGCCGGCCTGATCGGACCCGGACCAGGCCGTATGCGGCCCGGCCCCAGCCGACGCCGTGGCCACCGCACGCGCCCGCGGCACGCCACCACCCACTGACCCGGGGCCTCGGTCCCCGCACTCCCTTCGTCTTCTTCACAACGAGCCCTCAGGTGATCACCCATGCCTTCGTACGCCCCGTCCCAACTCGATGTCGCCGGCGACCTGCTGACCCTCCTGCGCGACACCACCACCGAGCCGCGCCCCGACCCCCAGCTGGAGGCGCTGACGCTGGCCGTCGCCGCCGACCTGCCCGTGCTCCTGTGGGGTGAGCCGGGGATCGGCAAGACCGCGGCCCTCACCCAGCTCGCCGACACCCTGGACCTGCCGCTGACCACCGTCATCGCCAGCGTGCACGAGCCGTCGGACTTCGCCGGCCTGCCGATCATCGGCGACGATCCGGCGGAGCGGGGCGTCCCGATGGCCCCGCCGGACTGGGCCGTACGACTCGTACGGGCCGGCCGAGGGCTGCTGTTCCTCGACGAGCTGTCCACCGCCCCGCCGGCCGTGCAGGCCGCCCTGCTCCGCCTCGTCCTCGAACGGCGGATCGGCGCACTGCAACTGCCGCCCGGCGTACGCATCGTGGCCGCCGCCAATCCGCGCTCCTCGGCGGCCGACGGCTGGGAACTGAGCCCGCCCCTGGCCAACCGGTTCGTCCATCTTCAGTGGGTCCACGACCACGAGGTCGTCGTCCGCGGCCTCGGGGGGACCTGGCCCCGGGCGACGCTGCCCCGGCTCGACGCGGCGAGGACGCCGGAGGCCGTGGCCTTCGCCCGCCGCGCGGTGTGCGGGCTGCTCGCCGCCCGGCCCAAGCTCGTCCACCAGATCCCCAGCAGCGAGACCCGCAGGGGCGGCCCGTGGCCGTCGCCCCGCAGCTGGGAGATGACCCTGTGTCTGATCGCCTTCGCGACCGCGGCCGGCTCCTCCCGGGACGTGCTGTCCATGCTGGTCAGGGGAACCGTCGGCGACGGTCCCGGTCTTGAACTGCTCGCGAGCCTGGACCGGCTGGACCTCCCGGACCCCGAGACCCTGCTCGCCGACCCCGAGAGTGCCGACCTCCCCGAGCGCGGAGATCTCCGCCAGGCCGTGCTCGACGGCGTGGTGGCGGCGGTCCGCGCCCGCCCGGAGAAGTCCCGCTGGGACGCGGCGTGGGCGCTCCTGGTACGGGCGATGGAGACCGGAGCCCCTGACCTGGTGGTCGTCCCCGCGACCACCCTCGCCTCGCTGCGCCGGGAGGAGTGGGACGTACCGGAGTCGATCGAACGGCTCGCCGGAGTGGTGTCCGTGTCCCGGCGCGCCGACCGGGCGGGGGCCCGGGCCGCGCTCGCCACGCAGGCAGGCCGATGAGCGCGGGTGCACCGGGGACACCACTGGCCCTGGACCGTGACAAGCTCTTCGCCGCCCGGCTCCAGGCCGCGCGGGTGCGGCCGTATCTGGCGACGGCGCTGTTCGCGCTGCACACCGTGGAGTCGACGAGGGTGCCGACGATGGCCGTCGACCGGTACTGGCGCTGCTACGTCTCACCGGCGTTCGTCGACCGGACCCCGGTGGAGGAACTGGCCGGGGTGTGGGTGCACGAGGTCTCTCATCTGCTGCGCGACCATCACGGGCGCGGTGACCGGCTGGCGCGGGCACGCGGACTGACGGGTCCCGGGGAGCGGCTGCGGATGAACATCGCCGCTGACTGCGAGATCAACGACGACGTGTTCGGCGACGGCCTGGTCCAGCCCGAAGGCGCCGTCGTGCCCGAGACGTTGGGACTCAGGCCGGGGCAGCTCATGGAGCAGTACCTGTACCAGTTCTCCCTCGGAGCCCAAACACGGGACATCGCCTGGCTGGACTGCGGAAGCGGCGCCGACGGGCTCGCAAGGGAGTGGGACCTCGGGCCGGACGGAGCGCACGGGCTCAGTGCGCAGGAGCGGGACGCGGTGCGGTTCCGGGTGGCGCAGGGCATCACCGGCCGTCCCGGAACCGCCTCGGAGGCGTGGCAGCGGTGGGCGGAGGAGGCGTTCCATCCTCCGCAGCCCTGGCGGGATCTGCTGGGCGCGGCCATCCGCTCGGCGGCGGCCGGCTCCGGAGCGGGCGAGGACTACACGTACGGCAGGCCGGCCCGGCGGTCGGCCGGCCTGCCGGGCGTGGTGCTGCCGAGCCTGCGGCGGATGCCGCCCCGGGTGTCCGTGGTCATCGACACGTCCGGCTCGGTCAGCGACGCGGAGCTGGGCAGCGCCCTCCTCGAGGTGGCCGCGATCTCCCGTGCCGTGGGCGGCCGTCGGGACCTCGTCACCGTCCTGCCGTGCGACGCGGAGGCCCGGTTCGTGCACCAGCTGTGCCGCTCCGAGGGAATCCCGCTGATGGGCGGTGGGGGTACGGATCTGCGGCGGGGCTTCGCCAAGGCGCTCACGTCACGGCCGGCGCCCGATGTGGTCGTGGTCCTGACCGACGGTCAGACACCGTGGCCGGTCACCCGGCCTCCGTGCCGCACGGTGGTGGGGCTGTTCCCGAGGCCGTTCTCGAACCGTTCGTGGGACGAGGACGATCCCGACTACGTCCCCGACTCGCCGCCCGACTGGGCACGTGTGGTCGACATCGGGTAGCCCCCTGGGCCGGGGGAGCGCCGGTCGGGTACCTCGGAAGGCGCACCCTCTCCATCAAGTCATCGCACCTGTCGAAAACCTGCACATCGTGCGCGTGACCTGGATGCGCCCCCTTCATTGCTCCTCGACCCGACCGGTCGATCCCGTCCGTGTGATGCGGCTCTGTCCGTTTGATACCCCGCACGCGGCAGGTCGCCCGGATCTGTTACTCGTTCCTGCGGAGAAGGTGTCACCGTTCGGTGAAATTAGCTGCACGGCTGCTGTCCGAGGTACACAACCACGTACGTGAGGACGTCAACAGAATTGGCCGGGTAGCCCGTTCGCGTGCTTGGATCACCGCGCTGCGGCAGTCGTGAAGTACGGCCGAGTTTCGGCCTGCGGAATGACCGCAGGAATGGAATCCCCCCAACAAATGAAGGGTGCGCATCATGCGTAACGACCTTGAGACCCGCGAGATCGCCGACACCGAGCTGGACGCCGTTTCCGGCGGCCTCGTCAGCATCTCCGGCGGCGTCGCCGGCGCTGCGACCAGCGACGTCACCAACGTCCTTGGCGCCGTCACCTCCCTCCAGACCGTTCAGGGTGTCGAGGGCCTCGTCGCCGGCGTCCCCGGCCTGGCCTCCAACGTCACCGGCCTTTCGGTGAACGCCTCCGCCGTCACCGGTCTCGCCGGTCTCTGAGCGGAATATTGCCCAAGTAAAACCCTACGAATAACGGTACGGGGTTTAAAGGGGCCCCCCTCGCGATAGCTAACAAATATAATATGTAGATAATTATGATGTCTAGAGCCACAAAG